>USGC01000018.1 GCA_900554095.1 uncultured bacterium | reverse complement strand
CGCGTTAAGATATCCTGCAAAGTTTCATCGAGCGCGTGGCCCATGTGAAGCACTCCGGTTACGTTTGGCGGCGGAATTACAATAGAATACGGCGGCTTTTTGCTTTTTGCATCGGCTTTGAAAAATCCCCCTTCTTCCCAGAATTTGTAGATGCTTTCTTCCGTTGCTTTCGGGTCGTAAACCGTTGGTAAATCTTCGATTTTTATTGCAGTATCTGTCATTTTTAATCCTTATCCTTTAATTTGTCTCTCTTAACAACAAAATACCACAAAAAAAAGTATCGTAAAACTTATTTTGGAAGATTTTTAAAATAGTCTTTATCTGTAAGAGCGTGATACGTGCAGCCGGCGCCATTCATGCTGCTTGTTGCTGTTGAAGAACAAAAGGCGTCGATTGTGCTGTAATAATCAGTACCTTTTACACCCATCGGTAGAAGTTTTCCTTTGTCATCTATTTGAAACATGAAAAGGTCATGACCGAGACGGTTAGGATTTTTGTTATAGCCGTTGACGTCGATGGAGATGTATGCCCTTGTTGTAATTTCATTTTCAAGTAAAACAAGGCTGCCATCATTCATGACAAACTGGCCGTCGTCAAAAAAATTTATATTAATTTCTTTTTTGCCATTGTAGGTTTTATACGAGGCCCTGGCTTTATTGTTATCTGGATCGTAATTGCTGTTGCCAGTATTTGGAATACATGATTCGTTCACTTTGTTAGCTCCGAAACCACAGTCTTCAACTGTTTTTAGATATTTCATTAGAATTGGTTTTAGGGTGTACTTTTCTGCGTTTTCCAGAGTATATCTTTCCCCGGTTTCAGCTTGATACACGTCAAGGGCCTGACTGGTTACGGAATAAGCCCGTTTCAAGCCGGCTTCAAGCTGTTTATTGCGGCTGTTGTTTATGACAGCAGGCAAAGTAATCACAGCGACTACCCCTATAATTCCAAGGGTGATTAAAACTTCTGCAAGAGTAAAGGCAAATTTCTTCATAACACTCCTTTCTTTTGTTCTAATATTAGCACAATTTGTTCTTAATTTAGCACTAAAATATTTGGAATGCAAGATAAAATCTACGAAAATAAAATTCTGTTTCAAAAAGAGCTAGGCAAATTAGTAAAAAAACACAGGCTTGAGTTGAAAAAATCTATCAGTCTGATTTCAGCAGAAATTGGGATGACAAAATCAATGTGGGCGGATTTGGAAAAGGGGATTAAAGACCCGCAGTTAAGCACGCTTTGGCGTGTTTGCGAAGGGCTTGAAGTAGAACCCGCCGACATATTGAAAGAGTTGAAAACAATGCTAGGAAATAATTTTACATTTGTTGAATAAAAAAGAATATTTTCAGGCAAATTTTAACATTTTTCATACTTTATTAATATATGAAACAAATTTTAATTGTGCTAATAGCAGTTATATTTTGCCAAAACATTGCGGCCGCAGAGAAAGTTCCACCGTCATCCTACCTGAACAGGGCCTACGTCGGACTTTCATACGATAAAGCCCTAAGAAAAAACCGCCCTTTTTTACTTATTTTCGCATCTTCTAAAGATGTAAGCACAATTTTAAAAACCGTTCCGCTTGGAAAATTCATCTACAATAATTTTTATCACGACTTTAATTTTTCTATTCTCAACACCGAAAAAGAAGCCAACGCAAAACTTGCAAAGCTTTTTAAAGTAGAAAAACTGCCAGCGCTTTTTATCGTTGACACCAAAAGGATGACTTACGTAACAATTAAGCAGAAGCATTATAACAACGAAGATTTAGAAACGATTTTGAATGAATTCTTGGTTACAAGAAAATACAAATAAGCACATATCCACTCTAATTCTAAAAGATGTAAAGTGAAAGCTTCCCATTTTATGAAATCTTTCTGTAAAATGGGAAGCTACCTTTATAAAGTATGAGGTTCAGTGCAACAGACGCGAAAGCTTATGGGTTAACAGCATTAACACATTTTTCCGGTTTTGCAAACACTTGTATCCAGTGTACTCATCTCCTCACACAGCGCACATCGTTTCTATACGACTTAGCGTCCCTGTTGCGGTAGCCATTGGTGAAATACTGTTCCCAACCCAGCTCCTCGGACGCCTCAGAAGACGACCAATAGTTGCCTGAGGAAGTTCCTAAAAGCGCTGAATTATAATACATTGATAGAAGTTCATCTCGGGTTGGGACCGATAGGTCTTTTTCTTGCGCTTTGCAGGACGCATCCGCTCTATTAAAGTCGCTGCTTGACGCATTTTTCTTATATGGATCCGGCGCTACTACTTGTACTGTTATATCCGGGTACAGCATCGTTACAAAGCCTATGTCTTTCCCTGCTTGGTTTGGCTGAGCTAACCCGTTCATATCGTAAATTACGTTTACGCATACTCTATCTTGGCCATAGTGGTTTGCGTCTTTGTCATCCGTTTTGCACTTTGGATTGTAAAATAGGTGTGCTGAATACCCATTTGCCATTACAAATCCATAGCTTGTTGAATCTGTATCTACGTTTCCACTACTATCCATGCCTGTTGCTAAGTCCCCTATTTTTATTGGCATGGTTATTGGGGTTCCGGCTATATTGTATACTTTATTTTCAGTCGTTTCTATCCCGCATGATCGTAAGTTGTCATTCTCGCACGTTTTTATTATTTTTATTTGCTTCTTTAGTTGGTTCTCTACGAATTCTTTTGCGTTTGTTGATTCCCGGGTATAGCCCTGGCTTGCTATTCCTTTCGTCCCTTCGCTTATTGTGTACAGCACTTTCTTCTTCGCTGTTGAATATTCTCGGTCTTTTATATTGTTTATTACTGTCGGCATCGTTAGCCCTGCCACTACTCCGATTATCCCTAGTGTTATTAGTACCTCCGCTAAGGTAAATGCCTGCCCTTTTTGTTTTTCTAACTTCATATTTATACTCCCATATTCAATAGTTTATATTTTTATTATATGATATATTAAGTAATATTGTCAATAGTTTATTATCTAATGTATCATTAATTTTTACATGAATATTACCGATAATAAGCTTTGGTGATAATATGTATAAGATAAAACAACTCCTAGGCGCAAAAATAAAGGCCTTGCGTAACAAACGCGGTTTAACACAAGAATACTTTGCTGAAAAAATTGGCTTGAGTCCAAGAAGTGTTAGTTTTATTGAAAACGGCAAAACATACCCTGCTCCAGAAACTCTGGCAGCAATTTGCGATGTTCTCAAAATCGAACCTTACAAGCTATTTCTCTTTCATCAAGAAAAAAATATATTTGAAATAAAAAAAATTTTGATTGACAAAATTAAAACTGATGATGATTTTGCAATATATTTATATCATACCTCTAAGCAACAATTAACTTAGTAAACTCCTCATCGCATTTTATAAAAAGATTAATCGAGTTTGCGCAGATTTCTCTCCTTAAATTATACCCGTTTGTCTGCCTGAGCATTCCTAAATAACTGTTTATTGTACAAACAAATCTTTCCAATTCCTTTTCATAAAACCATTTATCATTATTCTTTTGCTCGCGTATGATTTTAAAAATCCTTTTAATGGTTCTCTGCCTTAGTATAATCCTGTGAGGCTTTACCATAAACCCGACAAAGTCTACGCCTTTATCCAGTTTGTTTATAAGTTTTTTATGCTGGTGAAGCTCTAAGGCAAGCCGGTCTTTCAAAAAAATCGTAAGCTCTTTATGAATATCCGACAAGTACTTTGGGCTCTCGTGCATTATTATAAAATCATCCACGTACCGGCAGTAATATTTGCATTTCAAATGTTGCTTCACGTACTGGTCAAGAACATTCAAATAAACATTACTGAAAAATTGGCTCGTTAAATTCCCTATCGGAAGCCCCCTCTCGTTTGGAGTATGCCATAAGCTTTTATATTCCGGCAAAAGTTTGAATTTATAATCAGAAGACTTTACGCAAACATTCTCTTTCACATCATTGTAAACGATCTCTTTTATTAAATCCAAAAGCCACTTTTCATCAACATATCGCTTGATTTCTTCGTAAAGAATTCCTTTATCAATACTTACAAAAAAATTTTTAATATCCGCCTTTAAAAAATAAGCCTGCTTTTTGTAATCCTGTGTAATATCCTGAGCGTAACGCCGGACACTCTTTACGGCGTTGGACGTGCCTCTGTCCGGAATACAACTATATGTATCTTTTATAAAACGATTATAAAATCTTGTTTTAATTTCGTTATATACCAAATGGTGCACAATTCTGTCGCGAAAGTCTGCCGCCCAGACTTCGCGGGGCTTTGGGTAGACAACCACAAAGCAGATACTGCGCCCTATTTTATAACTGCCGTCCGCCAACTCTTCATATAATTTAAAAAGATTTTCTTCCAAGTTAAACTCAAACTGAAGCGCATTAATTGTACCGCGCTTGTGCCTGCGGCAGTCCAAGTACGCCTGAAACAACTTTTCAAATGTAAGTCCGCTCTCATCTTCCATAGACTTGATTATAAAACAAAAACAACTTTGCACTTGCTAAACAAGATGAAAATTTCTTAAATACATTAACTCCACTACCGCTAATATTAATCATACTCTCTATGAAATACTTGAAATAGTTAATTCTCTTAAAAAATAATTTTATGCTAAAATAAAACTATGTTCACAGGGATTGTAGAAGAAATCGGATTTATCAAATCGTTTGACGGTAAAAACCTTATGGTCGAATGCAAAAAAGTCTTAGAAAATACCAAAATCGGCGACAGCATTGCAATCGACGGCTGCTGCCAGACAGTCGTTTCTATGAGTGAAAATTCTTTTTCCGCAAACGTTAGCCGCGAAACACTTGAAATTACAAAAGGCTTCAAACCCGGCACCCAAGTAAATCTTGAACGCGCGCTTACACCTTCAACACGCATGGGCGGACACATCGTTCAAGGCCACGTCGACGGTACGGCAAGGTATCTCGGTAATTCCACCTTTGAATTGCCCAAAGCCCTTATAAAGTATGTCGTTTACAAGGGTTCTATCACAATCGACGGCGTGAGTTTGACCGTCGCTAAGGAAGACGGAAATTCTTTCAGCATAGCGATTATCCCGCATACGCTCGAAAATACTACCCTAAAAAACCTTAACCCGGGCGACCTTGTGAATATTGAAACCGATATTCTCGGCAGGTATATTGAAAAATTTCTATCAACAAAACATAATAATATTACAGAAGACTTTTTAAAAGAGAACGGATTTTTATGATGGAAGATTTTAAGTTTGACAAAATTGAAGACGCAATAGAAGATTTCAAAAACGGTAAAATGATTATAGTCGCTGACGACGAAGACCGCGAAAATGAAGGCGATTTAATCTGTTCAGGGCAAGCTGTTACGCCGGAAGTCATAAAGTTTATGGCTGAAAACGCGAAAGGCTTAATCTGTCTTGCAATTGCCCCTGAAATAGCCGAAAAGCTAAACCTCTCGCAAATGGTCGAGCAGAACACTGAATCTATGAAAACAGCTTTCACCGTGAGCATTGACGCTGACGAAAAGTATGGCGTAACAACCGGAATTTCAGCATTTGACAGAGCAAAAACTATTGAAGTCGCGCTTGCACCAGATGCTGTTCCGTCTGATTTGCGGCGGCCGGGGCATCTTTTCCCTTGTGTTGCGCGCAAAGGCGGGGTTCTAACCCGCACCGGACACACTGAAGCCGTTGTTGATCTTGCAAAACTCGCAGGCCACATCCCCGCAGGCCCTATGTGCGAAATCATGGGCGCTGACGGTCATATGGCTAAACGTGATGAATTAAGGGCTTTTGCGGACAAACACGGCATTAAATTTATAACTGTTGCAGAGCTTATCGCATACCGCTTAAAGTCTGAAAAGCTCGTTACACGCGAAGCGGAGGCTAATCTTCCAACAAAATTCGGCACCTTTAAAATCTATGGTTACGTAAATCACTTAACAGGCCAGGAGCATGTCGCCCTCGTAAAAGACGACGGAAGCGGCAAAATTCCTCTTGTACGCGTTCACAGTGAATGCCTGACCGGCGATATTTTCCACAGCCTCAAATGTGATTGCAATTCACAGCTTCACGGAGCTTTACGCATGATTGAAGATTACGGCGTCGGCGCACTTGTCTACATGAAAGGCCACGAAGGCCGCGGTATCGGCATAGTTAACAAAATTAAAGCCTACAAGCTCCAAGAAGAAGGACAAGATACTGTTGAAGCTAATTTATCTTTAGGTTTCAAGCCTGATTTGCGTGATTACGGCGTGGGCGCCCAGATTATTCGCGATTTAGGGTACACAAAATTCAATCTCATTACAAACAATCCAAAAAAAATTATTGCCCTAAAGGGCTATGGATTAACCGTAAATGATATTGTAAAATTAACTCCTGAAATAAATTCTTATAATGAAAAATATATGAGAACGAAGAAGGAGAAAATGCAGCATTTGCTGTAAAACAGAGGATTTATAATGACTGAAACTACATATGAAGCAAAATTGTTAGAAAGTGATGACTACAAAAGTTTTGCGGCTGTATATAATGATTTCAGAACAAGAGCTGTCATAGAATATAAATTTGAGCTTGAACCGCTTGATTATAACGGTTTTATCGACGCTGTTGAAAAGGATTTAATCAATTGCATAATTTTAAAAGAAGATGATGTTCCCTGTGCATTTTTGGTGTACACAACAGCGATTTCCGAGGCCGTTGAGCTGAATATTATTCATTCGATGAAAATGGAAAACATGCTTAATCGCAGCAAACTTTTAATCGAAGAATTCCTAAGCCTTACGCGAAACGACCGCAGACAAAAAATCGTCTGCTATCCCATGCTTGGTGCGCAAAAAACACTAATCGGCGAACTTGCGCGCTTTGGATTTAAATTTGTAGGGATAGCAGTTTTGAGATTTATGATGAATGGGACAAATTCTAGGGAAATATTAAACCTTACAGAACTGGCTGAATTAAATAGCTGCTACACGCTTCAGCCTTGGTCTGATGAATACTTTGATTACGCAGTTCAGGTAGTGAGAGAAGCCTTTGATACAAGTGCAGATGCGCTTTTTGATCCGCGTTTTAAAACAATTGAAGGCACAGCAGATATTTTAGAAAAAATTACAAAAGATATATACGCGGAATTTTTGCCCGAAGCAACGAGTGTACTTCTTTGCAGCGGAATACCGATAGGATTTTGTTTCATGAACCTTACCGGCGGACAGATTGCAAATATTCCTATTGTCGCAATAAAAAAAGAACATCAAGGCCGCGGGCTTTCAAAGCATATGCTGAAACGTTCAGTAGACAAGCTTATTGAATGGGTCGACAGCGGTGAAAAACATATACTTGAAGTTAACACCTGCACTGAAACAAACAATTTTCAAGCCTTAAAAATGTACCGCCATTTAGGTTTCAAAGAGGATTACAACTACCCGCAATCCTACCTTCCGACACGACGGCCATAAGATTAGCAGGGTTCCTGTGCGTAGCCCCCTCAACGGGAAGTGGACTTGCGATCTGGTGTTTACGCAGATTCCTACGTGCGTAGCACCCTCAACGGGAACTGGACTTGCACTCAACTATCTACGCAGATATCTACGTGCGTAGCACAAAAAAAAAGCTATGTACATGAGGTGCATAGCTGTTGATTAGGGATATGTGTATCTTAGTCTCTAAGGAGTATGGTTTTATATTAGCAAAGCACCTCTAAAATGAAATCATTCATTTTTATGATGTTTCAATTTTAAACTATGTAAAATAATGTAAATTTTTTATTACAAAAATAGCACAAAAAAATGTTTTTCATGTTTAAATTGCATGAAAAAAGACAAAAAAGGGGCTGACATGCGAGTTTCATTCAACACATATAGACCAATACAAAATACAAATACTTACAAAAATAATATTACTTTCAAAAGCAATAACATAACTCTTGGCAGCGACGAAGAAGAAGATCAATTTTTATTTAAGAATAACGATAAAGATTCTGATTATGCAGAGAACTATAACTTCATGGATTCCGGAATGAGCAGAGAAAGATATGACCAGCTCGAAGAATACGATGACATGCTCGCTGAAATAGAAAAACAAAGAACTTATGACAATTTTTCACCCCCGCCGGTCTAGGTATCATGGGCGATGACATATATTTTTACGGGCCGACTAACTGGAAAGAAGTAGGAAGAGGTTTTAAAGAATTGGCTATAGGTCTTTATCACGAATTCTACCCGCCAGTAGAAAAGCCGATACCTTCTTACAAAACGCCGGAACAATTGACCGAATGCCACCAAAGATGGCGCGACAGAGCTGCCGGCAAAACTTCAGCATACCCGCAAAAAGAAAACAATGATGCCGATTAATCTTTCGTTTTTTATGCTATAATCTGATTAATAACACAGATTGTAAAGGGATAAAAATGTTTGATAGTTTAAGCGACAGATTACAAAGTATAATAAGCGGGACAAAAGATAAAGAACTTACGCAAGAGAATATGCACGAAGCTTTGCGCGAAATCAGACGTGCACTCCTTGAAGCCGACGTAAATTTGCGCGTTGTAAAGTCTTTCATCTCAAACATCCGTGAAAAAGCCGAAGGGGCAAATATTGTTGCCGGAGTCGATGCCTCGCAGCAGCTTGTGAAGATAGTCCACGATGAGCTTGTAGAACTTTTGGGCAAAGAACGTAAGCCGCTTGAGCTTAACAGTCATCCTTCACTGATAATGATGCTTGGGCTCCAAGGTTCAGGTAAAACAACATCCAGCGCAAAACTTGCGGTTAAATTGAAAAAAGAAGGCAAAAATCCGCTTCTTGTAGCCTGCGACATTTATCGTCCTGCTGCAATCACGCAACTGCAAACCCTCGGGAAAGAAATTGAAACAGAAGTCTTCACCATTCCGGATTCTAAAGACGTTCAAGGCATTGTCCAAAAAGCCATTGAACACGCAAAAAACAATGGATTTAATGTGCTAATTATCGATACAGCCGGACGTTTGCAAATAGACACGGACATGATGGCAGAACTTCTATTGATTGACAGAGTTTTCAATCCGGATGAAAAGCTTCTCGTAATAGACGCAATGACAGGCCAGGAAGCTGTTAATGTTGCAGAAAATTTCGATGCACAGCTTGGTCTTAGCGGCCTTGTCTTGACAAAACTTGACGGTGACAGCCGCGGCGGCTCTGCATTAAGTGTCTCTTACTGTACGGGAAAACCGATTAAGCTTACAGGCACAGGCGAAAAGCTCCACGCGCTGGAAGACTTCTACCCTGAACGCATGGCAACAAGAATTCTTGGCATGGGAGACATTGTGTCGCTTGTTGAACGCGCGCAAGAAGTTTTTGATGAAAAGCAGGCGCTCGAGTTAGAAGCCAAAATGGCAAAAGCAGAGTTTTCATACAACGATTTTCTGGGGCTTCAAAAGCAGATGAAAATGTTCGGCTCAATGGGAAATCTTCTGGGCATGATACCGGGGTTAAAAATCGGAAAAGACGACCGCGACAAGATTTCACACGAAGGCGAAAAACAGTTTAAACGAATGGAAGTATTCATTTCGTCAATGACGCCCGAGGAACGCAACAAACCGGAGATTATGAACACAAGCCGCAAAAAACGTATTGCAAAAGGCGCCGGTATGGAGCTTTCGGAAGTTAACGGCTACATAAAACAATTTGAGCAAATGCGCATGATGATGAAAGGCATGCATGATATGAAGGGCATGCTTGGTAAGATGGGCAGCGGAATGCCGACACATGGCAAAATGCCCGGCGGCCTAAACCCCAAAATGGGCAAGCACGCCATGAACAAAGCCCTCAAAATGATGCGAAGGTTTAAGTAAATTATGCCTCCCTTGCCAAAGGGAGGCGATAGGGTTAGAACTTTTTGAGTTTTGCATAAGCCGCGTCCATGGCTTTAATGCCTTGCTTGCCGAAGTCTATTGTGTACATCATGCTTTCGCCGATTTGCGTAACCTCTTTTATGTGGCCTATTCCAAACTTGTCGTGGAAAACTCTTTCACCTTCAGAAAAAATGTATTCCACAACCGGCGTGCTCTGTTCACGTTCAAGTTTTTCATGCGCTTTTTGCTCTTGCTCAATGCGCTGCTTGTTGCGTTCTTCAAGCATTCTTTTAATAGCATTGTCTTTAAAAAATTCTTTTACTTTTTCCTCGTCGCGTGCTTTGTTAACCTTATTTTTCACCAAAATCGTTCGGCTTGGGCTTCTTTGCGGCTGACTTTGCTGAACTTTATTTCTGTTCTGAGGCGCCACAAAACCTTTACCAAAACCAGTTGAAGGCTTTATGTAACCGTAACTGTCGGCTTGAGCGGCCGCGTAATTGTATTTAGATTCGCCGGTGCGTGCTTTTGAAACCGCGTTTTGGAAAGTTGAAGAGCCGCTTGTTGAACCTTCAAAAGAAGTTGTTTCAAGAAGCTGGCGCGGAATTTCTTCCAAAAATCTCGACGGGTTGTAATATTTGTATTCACCCCACATCTGACGGCGTTTTGCGGATGTTAGATAAAGCTTTTCCTCTGCACGAGTAACCCCGACATACATCAAACGGCGCTCTTCTTCCATTTCAGAAGGCACGTTAAGCGTTCTCTGGTGCGGGAAAATCCCCTCGTCGCAGCCGGCAAGAAATACAACCGGGAATTCCAGACCTTTTGCAGCGTGAAGCGTCATTAAGGTAACGTTGTTTGCTATATTGTCAAGGTTGTCAGTGTCCGATACAAGCGCAACTTGCTGTAAGAATTCACCAAGAATGTTATCCATGTCTTCAGGTTCGTATTCGCCTGCAACGTTAACAAGTTCCTGCAAGTTTTCAATATCCGCTTCGCTTTCGGGGGTGTTTTGCGCCTGCAATTCGGCAAGGTAGCCTGTTTTTTCGATTACAAGGGTTACAAACTCCTGCAAAGAGTAACTTTTCAGGGCGTCTTTGAACTTCAAAATCAACTCCGCAAAATCTTTAATTTTCGAGCGCGTTCGGGGCGGAATGTCGTTGTTTTCATCAATACTTTGCGCGGCATCAAAAAGCGAAATGTCTAGTTTGTCCGCGTATTCCTGAAGATTTTTAACTGTTGTGTCTCCGATTGCGCGTTTTGGAACATTCACGATTCGGCGGAAACTCTGGCTGTCATCCGTGTTGTAAATCAATCGAAGATACGCGATTATGTCTTTAATTTCTTTGCGATCGTAGAATTTGAGGCCGCCGTAAATTCTGTAGGGCACAGCCGCTGCCATGCAGGCTTCTTCAAGCGCACGGGATTGCGAGTTTGTGCGGTAAAGAATTGCGTAACGGTTGTAATCGCCGCCGGAATTCTGTTTGATTTTGCTGACAATAAAGTTTGCCTCGTCCGCCTCGTCCTGCGCCTCAAAGTAATCTATTTTTTCACCTTCGCCTTTGTTTGAGTAAAGGACTTTATCAACGCGTTCGGTGTTGTTTTCGATAATCGCGTTTGCAACGTTCAAAATATTTGCGGTCGAGCGGTAATTTTGTTCAAGCTTGATAACTTTTGTGTTTTTGAAGTCTTTTTGGAAGTTCAAAATAATCGTGTAATCAGCACCGCGCCAGCTATAAATCGATTGGTCAACATCACCCACAACGCAAAGCGAACGTTCGGGAGGAAGTTCTTCAAGATTATTGGTATATAACATTTTTACCAAACGATACTGCGCAAGGTTTGTATCCTGATACTCGTCGACCAGAATATGCTGAAATCTGTTGTAATAATATTCACGCACTTTTGCATTTTGTTCTAATAGCTTAACGGTCAGCATCAGCATGTCGTCAAAGTCAATTGCATTGTTGTTATTGAGGGTGTTTTCGTATTCTTCATAAATTGCGGCGATTTTTTGGGATTTGAAGTCGCGTGCAAAAGTTGCATAAGTATATGCGTCCTGCATTTTGTTTTTTGCATTGGAAATAATTGATTTAACAAGCTTTGGTGCATAGATTTTGTCGTCTAAATTGAGTTTTTTCACAGCCTGCTTGATTACTGCATTTGAATCTGTTTCATCGTAGATTGTAAAGTTTTTATCTAGTTTTTTGCCTGACTGGAAGTTGTAGTTGTCGATGTTTTCGCGAAGAATTCTTCCGCAAATTCCGTGGAAAGTTCCGACCCACATGTATTTAACAGTGTTTTCGCCAAGAATTTTGCCAAGACGTTCTTTCATTTCCTTTGCGGCTTTGTTCGTAAAGGTTACGGCCAGAATGTCTTTCGGACGCACACCGCTTGGTTGCTCGCTTGTAACGGCGTTTCGGTCTTCGCCTCCGCGAAGCCCTCCAGCCTCAGCTCGCAATCCGCCGCTTTGAACCAAATACGCAATACGTGTTGTTAAGACTTTGGTTTTGCCGCTGCCAGCACCTGCCAGTATTAAAAGCGGGCCTTTAATGGTTTCTACAGCTTCTCTCTGCTCCTTATTAAGATTTTCCAATATATTTTCCATGTTGCCTATTCCCAAAATTATTTTTTTGTGTTATAATCAGCATACTTGAAAAAAATATTTATTGCAATTTTATTAGAAGAAAGTAGGAAAAATGGCAGACAAAGAAAATATTGTAATGAGTTCTGATGAAAACAAAAATAATGAACAGCCGTCAATTATGGTTCCGTTGGATGATATGGACAGTGTAAGCGCGGATTCACCGCATACAGTTGACGAATTAGCCCAGGAACTTGCGACAATTAGACAGTCTGCTAAAAAAATTGCGATTATCGGCAGCCGCAATTTACCGATTACACACCAGCAGATGATTGAAACACTTGCAACAGCGCTTGTTAGACAGGGCAACACTATCATTACATCCGGCGGTTCTTCAGGTACAAATGCAGCCGCAATCAGAGGCGCTATGAAGGCTAATCCCGATAAATTAAAGGTTATCTTGCCGCAAACCATCGGCCAGCAGCCCAGCGACGTTCAAGATCAGTTAATCGGTGTTCCGAATATCGTTGAACACGCTGATCGCGCTATGATGACGCTTGCTGACGCTTCTCGTGTCTGCAACCGTGAAATTATCGACGATTGCAACCAGTTAATCTGCTTCCTTTCTCATACAAGCAAAACTCTACACAATGCGGTTCAATACGCTGAAGAAGGACACAAAGTTATTACTGTGTTCTATCTTGACTAGCATTTTGCAGGCGGAAAAATGGTTGAAGATTTAATAAAAAAACTTACGGGCAAAAATAAACAGGATTTTGAGGCCGCGGCCTGCCATCTTGTGAATACGGCTGACGTTGAAATGTTTAAGGCACTCGTTGCAAAAGACGATTTCCTTTTTGATTTTGTCAAGCAAAATGTTTGTGAAAGGATTGCAAACGCAATTGACGAAACCAATTACAAAAACATACTTTCGTTTTTAAAAATCTATTCGCCGTCTTATGAGGAAGTCATAATTTCAACGCTTGTTAAATACGCGGATGAGGATTTGACTGACAGAATGCTTGAAATTTTTGAATCCGGTTCAAATGATGAAAAAACTTACTGCGCAAAATTTTTTACATATATTCAAGACCCTTTGGCCATCGAGCTTTTGAGGAAAAACTCCAAAACAGAAGACGAATTTTTGAATTCAAATTGCGCAGCGGCGCTCGGTGCTATGAAAGACGAAGTTTCATTTAATAATGCTATTGAAAGGCTAAATTCCGATGATGAATTTGAGAAGTTGTCGGCTGTGAAATTTCTTGTCTCATACGGGGATGAAAAAGCTTTGCCTTCAATAATTGATGCTATGAAAAATTCCGCAGCAGCAGAGAACATTGCCGGCGAAATCCCTTATTTAACAAGTATTTTCACTATATTAGAAAATAATTATACCGACGGGCTCTTAATTCTCAACAACATAATAAACGGAATTGGTGAAATTTTGCCGATTTCATCAGTTTTTGATTATGAGATTTACGAGGTTTTTGAAAAAATTATCACAAATTTTGACGACAGCAAAAGCGCTGTTGTCCTTCTGAATGCGATTGAAAAGTTTGATACTCTTACAGAAAACGACGAATACCTTTTTGATGAGGAAAAAGACACTAAAAAAGAAGTTTGTGATATCAAAAAACTTTTGCATAATGTGAATAAAAAAGAATTAAAGAAGTTTGTTAATGCAGAGCTTAATGAAAACAGCCCTTTTGTATATACAGCACTGGAATTTGCAGACGATGTAATTGCAATACGCGAACTTCTAAAATGCAACAACCAAACAATCATTTTAAAAACGGCTGAAGTATTAAAATCTCTGAACAGCTTGGACGACACAGCTAAAACAATTGCGCTGATAAAGATTACAGACGAAAACATCAAGTCAATAATCCGCGCACTCTAAAGATTGACAAAATAGAAAAAAGAGTTATAATGAATATATAGGGAAACGGATTGGAATGCCGTTTACATCCAACCCGTTCTTCGTTCCCTATAAACAAATGATAATTATTTTTAAAAGCGCATCTAGCACCACTAGAGCGCTTTTAATTATCTTTCTGTTCATATCTTCACCTCCTTTCTGCCTTTGTCTTCGTACATTATCTGTGCCAGAGGAGGTTTTGGAACTTACCCTTGAAATTTATAATAACGGAATTATTATTAATAATCAAATTTGTTAATAAAATTTACTTTGCGGGTTTTCATGTTATTATTGATAAAAAAGAGGGTTATATGGAATTCATCGAAAAAACATTAGACAGCAAAACGGTTTACGACGGTAAAATCATAAAAGTTTTAAAAGACGATGTCGAGCTTTCAAACGGTCAAACTTCAATCCGCGAAGTTGTTAAGCATTCAGGAGGAGTTGTTATCCTTGCACTTCGAGACGAATGTGAAGAATGCAAAGTGCTGATGGTTAAACAATACAGATATCCGGCGGCTAAAGCACTCCTTGAGCTTCCGGCAGGCAAGCTTGAACCCGGTGAAGACCCCCTTGAAGCCGCTAAAAGAGAGTTAAGAGAAGAATCAGGCTGTGTTGCTAAAAATTGGCAGTCTCTCGGATTTATTTATACATCTCCCGGCTACAGCGACGAAAAACTTTACCTCTACAAAGCCTCAGATCTTGAATTCGTCGGTGAATGCCCCGACGAAAATGAAATTCTGCAAGATTGCGAATTTTATTTAAAAGACATTATTACAAAAATTAAAATCGGTGAAATTAATGACGCAAAAACAATTTGTGCACTTGCCAGGGGGTGCTGCTTTGAATAAGATTAAAATGATAGCCACTGATATTGACGGAACTATTCTCAAGTGGGATTATCAGTTTTCACCTGAGGTTAAAAAATGCATTAAAAAAATGTGCGAAAGAAATATTAAAGTCGTACTTGTAACAGGACGCATGCACAGGGCCGCGCTTGGTGTTTCAGAGGAACTCGGTCTTAACACGCCGATTGTATCTTACCAAGGCGCGTTGGTCAAGGACAATACTGGCAAAACTCTTTATCAAAAAGACCTTTCACCTGAAACAGCCTGCCAAATTATAAAGTGGGCTAAAGACAACAACGTTCACATAAATCTTTATATGGATGACGTTCTCTACGTCGAAAACGACAACGAAACCGTCAGACAATATACAGACGCAAGATTCATCGACTATAAGGTGTGCAAATTCGACGATTTGGAGATTAAAAATGTCAACAAAATTCTTGCAATCAAATACGGCGACGCTGACACTGTAACAAAATGGGTTAAATACCTCCGCAAAGAATACCCTGAACTTTACATTGTAAAATCAACACCGTATTTCTGCGAAATCGCTGATAAGCAGGCGACAAAAGGCCTTGCCGTAGATTTTTTGTGCAAACAGTACGGAATTTCTAAAGATGAAGTTCTTGCAATCGGCGATCAGGATAACGATATTGAGCTTTTGAAATCCGGCGGAATTGCAGTGGCAATGGGAAATGCGACTGAAGATTTGAAAAAATGCGCAAACTTTATTACAGACACCGTCGACAACGATGGCTGGGTTAAAGCCATTGAAAAATACTGCATATAATTACCCGCCAATTCTTTTTAACAAAACAACCGCATGGGCTTCTATTGCGAGTTTTTGGCCGACTGCATCCATTTTTTCGTTTGTCTTGGCCTTGATTGAAACCTGATTTTGCGAAGTCTTCAAAACATCAGACAAAATTTCGCGCATTTTCGGAATATACGGCATCATTTTGGGTTCTTGCGCAATGATGTTGCTGTCGATATTTACGATTTCGTAACCCTCTTTTTGAATTTTTTCGTAAACGCGTTTCAACAGTAAAATACTTTCTGCATCTTTGTATTGCTTGTCAGTGTCAGGGAAAAGCGTTCCAATATCGCTGAGGCACAAGGCCCCAAGCATGCCGTCGATAATCGCATGAACAAGCACGTCCGCGTCCGAATGTCCCAGCAAGCCTTTTTCATGAGTAATCTTAACCCCGCCGATGATTAAGTCCCGTCCGACGCAAAGGGTATGAATATCGTATCCTAAACCAATTCTATACATACCCAAATTATACCACAAGCACACGAAGTGTGCTCTTATACTCTGGGGCTATTTTGGTGATGAGCGCTTTTTATAGAATTAGGAATTAAAGTCCAGAACTGAGCAATGCCGCTGGGGTGGGGAAACGTCTTCTCACGATTTCCGTAAAGAAGTGCAATACCCTACGGCACACGTAGTGTGCTCCTGTACTTTGAAATGATTTTCGTCGCGGGCGTTTTTTTATGGATTAGGAGTTAAAGTCCAAGGCTGAGCAATGCCGCTGGGGCAGGCCGCGTCTTAACGTCTTTACACGTTCCAAAATTCTTGCTATAATAGAGAAATGATGGATTTAACAGCAAAGAAAAAATTTGCAGCGGGGCTTTCGATAACCTCAAACTGTGCAATAATTATTTTTAAGCTTATAGCCGGCGCCATTTCCGGCAGCATAAGTATAATTTCAGAGGCTATTCACTCATTGAGCGACTGCCTTGCAAGCGTGTTGACGTTCTTTGCCGTAATCAAATCCTCCGAACCCGCAGACAAAGACCATCCTTTCGGCCACGGCCGCTACGAAGACATGTCAGGGTTTATAGAAGGCGGATTAATAATCTTTGCCGGATTTTTCATAATATTTGAATCAATTAAAAAACTTCTATTTGGCCTCAGTGAAGGCTTTGACACCGGGCTTGGCATAATTGTTATGACAATCGCAGTTATAGCAAATATTCTTGTAAGCAGTTTTCTTTTTAAGGTCGCCAAAGAAAGCAATTCCATTTCGCTTTACGCCGACGCTGAACACTTACGCACTGACGTGTATTCATCAGCAGGGGTTTTGGCGGGGCTTGTGCTGATAAAGATTACAAATCTTCCTATCCTCGACCCTGTAATCGCAATGATCGTTGCGGCGGTAATTTTAAAGGCAGGATTTTCAATATCAAAAGAAACGTTAAATAACCTTTTAGACGGAGCACTTCCGGCTTCTGACATAAAGGCGATTGAGGATATTCTTGACCAATACAAAAGCTGTGGTATTGTCGGCTGGAACGGTTTAAAATCACGCAAGAGCGGCGCATTAAAAAATGTTGAATTTACGATTTGCTGTCCGGGACATATGAGCCTTTATGACTGCCACGAACTTTGCGACAGAATTGAAGCCGATATTCAGTCAAAACTCGGCAATACAAACGTTTCAATCCATGCAGAACCCGAATGCAGCAGCGTTTCTAATCGT
>USGC01000017.1 GCA_900554095.1 uncultured bacterium | reverse complement strand
CAACTGCCGGAATTCTTATAAAAGGCAGCAATTATATTGAAACCTTGGCAAATCCAAGCGGAATTGAAATTACCAACGCGCAAGGACAAGATATTACAAGAAAAGTTAATGCGCGTTCAAACCAAACAGAAAATTCCGCACCGTTTATTAAAAGCGGAGGCAAAACTGCAAGCAGAAGCGCCCCGACAACTACAGCCGGAGTGTAAACTTTAGCAAATTTTGTAATAAAATTTTCCGCTTTAGCCTTTTTATTGGAAGCATTTTCTACAAGTTCAAGAATTTTTGAAACAGTAGATTGCGCAAATTCTTTCTGCACCTTGATTTTCAAAAGCCCGTTTGTATTGATACAACCGCTTAATACATCATCGCCTTCTGAAACCTCGCGTAATGCCGCTTCACCGGTTAATGCTGCCGTATCAAGGTTTGCGTGGCCTTCTTTTACAACACCGTCGAGCGGAATTTTTTCACCTGTTTTAACGACGACAATATCACCTATATTAACGTCATGAGGGGACTTTTTAACTAAATTTCCATTAATTTCAACATTTGCATAATCAGGTCTTATATCCATTAACTTCGCAATAGATTTACGAGATTTTTCAACAGCTCCGTGCTGAAGCATTTCACCGATTTGGTACAAAAGCATTACCATAACAGCTTCGGGATATTCTTTTACTGCAACAGCACCTACAGTTGCTATAGCCATTAAAAAATTTTCATCAAAAACTTCACCTTTTAAAATATTTTTAAAGGCTTTCAAAAGAACATCACCGCCGGCAATTAAATATGAACAAAGAAACAGGGCCGTATTAATTAGTGAGTCTTGGGCCACTGATAGAGCGCAGAGAAATATCAAAAAAGCTATTCCCAGACGTAACAAAAAATTTTTATTATTATGATGTTCAGCTCCATGTTGGTGATGATGTTCGCACATATATACCGCCTTTCAATTGAACAAATATTCAACTATATCATTATTATAATTGAACAACTATTCAATTGTCAAGACCATGCACTCGCTTTGTTACAAAAGTTTGACAATTGAACAATTATTAAACTATAATAATACTATGAATGATATTAAATCCGACTGCCAGGCAATTAATATAAATATTATTGAAAAAGTCCGGCCCAATATGCCCGAAGACACTATTCTTTATGAGTTGTCAGATTTTTTTAAAGTTATGGGCGATGGCACGCGCATAAGACTTTTATGGGCATTAGAAGAAAGCGAAATGTGCGTTGGAGATTTGGCTGTGCTGCTTAACATGACAAAATCCGCAGTTTCTCATCAGCTAAAAGTCTTGAGAACCGCAAAGCTTGTAAGAGCACAGAAAAAAGGTAAAAACGTTTATTATGCTCTTGATGATATGCATGTCAAGATAATACTTGAAAAAGCTCTTGAACACGTTAAAGAATAAAATTCTACACTTTAATTATTGATTTTTTGTTTAAGTTCATTTCTCACATCAACAAGGGGGCCATTGTTTGGGGTGCGAATATTATTAATATATTTTTTCACGTAAGTATAGGGATACTTAGGCAGCCATGAAAGTTTTATGAAAATAGAAACAGTCTCTGCTCCTTGTGAAAACATTAATTCATCAATAGTTTCTTCATGCGCCGGAGAAATAGATGAGAACAATTTTATAAAATAGTCCGTTGCCGTGAGGACTGAATATCCGCTGATTACGCCAGTATCTGCAATTATATTTGTAACCTTGAATTCTTTATTTGTTTTAACTGTTGTAATATCTTCCGGAAGTTCAAGGGCTTCAGAGGCAAGGTGTTCAATCTCATACCATTCGCCGTTGTATTGAATTCTCATGATATTAGGTTTTGGCATGTAAATATCGTCAAACATATTTTCAAGAATAACATTGCCTTTTGAATCCGTTACACCGTATTTAAAATTTCGACATGTCAAAAACATTCCGCCAAATAAAATATCAATTTTGGAATATCGGTGGGCTAGTATAATTTCGCCCTTTTCATCATAAAGCGCGTAATCATTTTCATTTCCAAGTTTTACAAATTTCCCGAAAACGCGTTCGACATGTCTATATTTAGGTTTTACAAGGATTTTCCCAGAATTATCTATAAGACCGAATTTATTTTTCTTTTGCACAATCCAAGACGATGTACCCACCCGAATTAGTTTCTTGTATTCAGCAGGCACAATTATATTACCACCTTTGTCTTTAATACCGAATTTTTCATCTTCACTATAGACTGTAAGCTCTGACATAGACGGCGCTGCAATCTCAACAGATTCTTTTAAAGTCTCTTGTGAAAATGCTGCGCTTTGTAATATAAACATTAGCATTAAAAAAATAAATGTCTTTTTCATAATTAAATAATAGCATAAATATTGCCTTTAACTATCCCATCTAAATTAATGATTTTCTTAAGATGATTTTTCATGTATAATTACATTAGAATAGTGATGATGAAATTAACCAAAAAAGCAAAAATAGCCATATCTATACTTAGTGCAGCAGCCATTTTAGCTACGGCACCGTTTGTTATTTATTTAAAAGTACTGCCGGCTGCTGTATCAAATCCTTCCGCAATAGAATTCGCTCAAGTCTTTTTACAAAAAAATGCAGGGCTTAATTTATCTGTTAAAAATCCGGAGTTAAAAACCTCGCTTTCTCCTGATATTGAATTTTCTGTAGATGAAATTTCCTTAACCCGCGGAAAAACACCAATGTTTTCTGCACAAAATTTTGATATGGAAATTTCTTTTAAAAACATTTTCAAAAAAAAGATTATCGTTAAAAAGCTCGGCACAGACTATATTTTTGCCGACGTAAACAAATTAAGCGAATTGGCGCCGAAATCAGAAACAAAACAAACAGAAAGTGATTGGGATTTAGACTTTTTTGACTCACTGCTTTATTTGAAAAAATCTGAAATTCTGTTCAATTCAGCGCCGGACACATTGATTACAGTTAAAGCCGATGATTTAAAAATCGACAACACACAAAAGCTTCAACGGTTTATACACTTTAATATAAAAACAGAAATAGCAAAAGCCGACAATAAACTTCACATTGCAATAGCTGACAACAATCGTGTTTACATAAAAGACAAAAAAATATTTGTAAAAGATTGCGTTCTCAATATTAATGATTCCAAAATTCATTTTAATGCACAAGCAGCTAAGAACAAAAATTTCTTTGTTGAAGTTTACGCTGACAAATTCTCAATTCCAAATGTGGTTGAACTTGTACAATCAAACATTATTGAAAATAATCTGAATGAACCGCTATCATATTTTAAAAACATTGATGGAACTTTTGATTTTAAAATCAAACTAACAAGCAATGATTTAAATGGCAAGATTACATTAAACAAATTATCCTTCAATCTTGTACCTGTCGCGAATTTGCCGGTGCTAATCGAGCACGGCGAAATTGACATGACAAAAGATGTAATTACGCTGAAAGACTTTAAAGGCATATACAACGGCAAAAAAGCTAATGTAATAACTTGTGCCGGCACTGTAAAGGATTATTTAAAATCAATTGATACAAATATTAAAGCGCAAGGTATTGTGTCTAATGATTTTTCCAAAAATTATCTTTCTAAAATGATAGGCTACCCGATTGAATTAAAAGGCAATGTCGATACAATACTGGATTTAAAATCAATTAATAATAAAATTGATTTAACATGGTTTTTCAGACTTAAAGAGGGTGATGACATACTTGTTGACGGCCAAACCCTCTCTCCAACTACAAAAATGCGCAGATATTTAATTGCCAATCTTCACTTTGAAGACATGCTTTTAAATATGAAATCCATTGATTATTATGTTATTCCTGATTACACAAAACAGCATAAAAGAACGCCTATTATTACATTAAAAGGCAATGTTGATTTCAAAAATAACGGACTGCCTAATGTTTTGAATATAGGCTACGAAATTCCAAAGCCGCTTCCAAGCGAGATAATGAACGTCTTTATCGGACAAAAATTATTTAAAAAAGGAACCATTGCCGGAAATCTTCATGTGAACAACACCGGTAAGTATCCAACATTAAACGGAAAGATGGAAATTAATAAAATTATTATACCATCGCAAAGATTATTTATAAAATCAGGCGTTCTCTTTGCAGGAAACGGTCTTGTGCATCTTTCATCCGCAGGAAGGTACAGGCGCTCAAGTTACGACTTTTCAGGCGATATTGTAAACGAAATTAAATTTCCAGTTATTGTAAAAGATATCAATCTTGAAATCGACAACGTTGATGTTGAAAAATTCTTAGCCGTCTCAAACAACACATCCGCGCCGCCGGCTACTATTGAAGCCGCCGCACAAAGCAGTATTGACGAGGATAACGATGACAATACGCAAACTTTTGATTTAAGTAATTTGATTATTGAAAACTGCGTGCTTTCTATATTAAAAGGAACTTACAAAGACATAAACTTCTCTAACGTAAAAGCAACAATGTCTTTAGATAAAAACAGCCTTTTAAAAATGTATTCAAACAGGTTTGAAATAGCGGAAGGCCATTCATCTGCAAAAGTAGAATGCGATTTGAAAAACCATAAATACAACATAATTTTAGGTATTAAAGATGTCAACTCTGACATAATTGCAACCTCGCTTCTTTCTCTAAAAAAAGAAATCTCAGGTAAAGCAAGCGGTTTAATAACACTAAATACTGATGACAGTTTGAAACTTAACGGCTCTATAAAATTTGCTATTAAAAACGGCACAATAGGAAAAATAGGACTTGTTGAATATATTTTAAAATTTGCAGCCCTTTTCAGAAACCCGATTGCCATGATTAGCCCGTCAACAATTTCTGATTTGGTAAATATTCCTGACGGAAGTTTTGACAAAATTAACGGGGATTTGTTAATTAAAAACAATGTTGTTGAAAAGATTATGATAAAATCTTCAGCCTCTCAGCTTGCTTCATTCATTATCGGAAGGTTCGATCTTGAAAGCCGCGATGCAACTCTTAGAATTTATACAAAATTCTCTAGCAAAAATAAAGGCTTTTATGGTGCTTTAAGAAATATCTCACTAAACAGTCTTGCCAACAGAATACCGCTTTCAAGCCGTAATGACAGCAACTATTACGCTTCTGAACTAGAACAAATACCGGCAATCGATGCTGATGAAAAAGATTGTCAAGTCTTTCTAACAAAAGTTGACGGTGATGTTGAACATAACAATTTCTTGTCTTCGCTCAAGAAAATTAAGTAAATCTAATTTCTTGATTTTGATTTCCGGCTAATTCTTCTTCATCATCTTCATAATAATTATCTACTTCGTAAGCGGACATTGAAAGAAACTTTTCCATCACCGTTTTTATTTTATCCTCGGCTTTTGACGGAAGATTGTACCTGTCTGCTATGAGGAAAGCGTATTTGTCAATATCTTTATAACCAACATTATTCTTGTCAAGCATGATTTCAATTTCTTCTGCAATATCCTCAGATAAGTTGAATTCTTTTGCAATACCTTCTGATATGTAATAATTTTTGGTTTCTTTAACTCCACCGTAAGCTGCTATCCTTTGAGGAATACTTTGCTTCGCTGCAATAGACAGGTCAAGCACGAAATTTTGGGCATCTTCATTTGGCAGCGGCATAATGTTAAGTAATTCAACAAAAACATTTTTCACATTGGCTTTTTTGCGTTCGTTTAACAAATCAAGGTAATTTTCGCATCTATAAAAATCCGCTTTTGCCTTTAGATAATTTCTTATAAATTGAGCATCTTGATCATCAATATTATATTTTTCTGCAATGCTGTCGAAAGCATAATCATCACTATAATTGTACTCGTCGTCCTGAATATTATAATACTCGCCTTCTGCTGCTGTTGTAACTTCAGCAGCAAAAGCAACCATTTCTTCATAATCTAATTGATAACGACTTTGAACCTTTTTTAACAAGTAATTTAGTGCATCATCATTTTTGTTTAAGTCTTTTACAGAATTGCAGCCCTGCTGTTTCAGGCAAGAGTTAAAAAATTGATTGAAATCTTGAGCCTGCTTATCATCAAACCGATATATTTTTTTTATGTTGGAAAGGAAAATTTCATCGTTATATTTTTCATCAGGAATGTTTCCTGTGAAATAAACCTGGCTGCGCCCCAAAGCTTCTGCCGGATTGGGCGTTTTACTATAATCAAAAGCATTTACTGAAAGATTTGTTTTTTCTTTCATCGCTGGCATTTTAATATTCAAATTATTATAAAAAATATTTTGTACTATCATCATTTCTTTCAATGACAAAACATGAACAAAATATTTTTTGCTAAATTATGAATAAATATTATCATGTTTAGCTTTGAAATAGTATCCGATAGCACCGGCAAGAGAAATACCGCCAATAGTAAGCGCTCCTATTTTCGTTTTTGACATTTTGTTGAAACGCTGCCTTACCGGAATAGCTCTTGGATCATAGGGTTCTTCTTTAAAGAACAATTTGTTTGCATTGTCGTAAAAAATCTTACGTATTAAACAGTGGCCGTCTTCGGGGAATTTGCGTTTAATAGCGGTTTTTATATTTGTAATAGTATTTTCATACGCTTCGTGAGGTGAAATAGTATAATTTCCTTTTTTCACTAATTTTTCACCATAGCAGCCAAAAGGTCCATCACTTCCAAATAGAATTCTATCTTCTTTTCCGAGTTTAGTCATACTTTCGATTAAGTCTAAGAGTTCAGTAGGATTTTCTGACGCCATACCATTTTCAAAATTCATCCATGAAATATCAGCATAAAGTAAAGCATCATTATTTTTTATTGACTCTTCAAGTATTTTGATAGCTTTTCTGTGAGCTATCGGACCTCCGGCCCCGGTATGACCGAGAATAACAGGAACTTTAGGGTGTCTTCTTGCAAGCTCGTAAATATACTGAGGATCAGACCAATTCAGGTTAGCTGTTTCAACACCCTTGGCATAATCAATATTTACTTGAGAATGGAAAAGACATGGAAGCCCTTTTTCTTCGGCAAGTTTCAAATAATCATCGTACAACTTTGAATTAGCATTTAGTTGAAGCTCCTGAGGATTAAATTTCAGCCCAAAAATTGTATCTTTATTTTGATTAATAATGTTTCTGATGTTATTAGCTTTCCCATTAGTTTTTGAAGGCTGACAAACCGCAACAATTTTATAGAAATCACTGTCTTTATACTCATTAATCATTGCCATATTAGCCTCAATTTCATTTTTACTAAACTGAATTTCTTCAGGTTTCAAATCTATTTTACTCCTGCCTGAATTAAGAACTTCATTCTTTTGTTTTTCAGCCCAGGCAATTCCCTCAAAATTGGAAATTAAAGCTTTTTTAACCGAATCTGTTCTATAGTTTTGATTGACAAAAACAGTAAAAGAATTTTTTACAAAACTATCCAAAGCATTTGCCGGAAATTCTTTGTTTGACAATAGACTACCCTTAGGTACTTGCTGAAGGTGTGTATCAATAATGTACCCCTTAAAACTAACACGCGGCTTGGCATAATCTGAAGAAATTCTCATATTTAATTCTCCCAAAATTTAAACACAAAATAGACATCATATTAATACATTAATAGAAACAAAAATAATATCCCCTAATAGTTATAATACTCAGACTATTTTTGCAAAAAACATATTCTATTTTCCATCACAAATAATTAATACAACAAAAAAACTAATATTGCAACTTTGTTAAGTTTGTTAAACGTAAAACGCCATATGGCTACAAAAGGACAGTCGGTTTGATGATTATGAATAGATTGTTTAATAATTTTTGTTAAGAATTAACAAAAAAACTTTTTTACAGATTTTAATAATAAATGTATTAAATAATTTGAAAGGAAAATCTATGATAAACATAAACAGAATTGCATCAACACATGCATTTACTTCCAATGCCAGAAGAAATTGCGAATCCGCAAAAAATATAAATAAATCAGAAAATCCACCGAAACAAGATTTATCAAATAATGTAAAATCAATATTAAAAAGCTCAACAGTGCCAGTATTAATGCTATCGAGTCTTGTTGCTTGTAATCCAGATTCTGGCAAAAAAGATTGTTTTGAGTGTTCAAATAACGGTGTAGAAAAAACTGTCGTAGTGCAAGATCCTCAAGAAGAAATTGCACAAGATGATAGAAGACTCAAAAAAGTTAAAATGACTAATGGAACGATAATAAATAGAGACCCAAAAGAAATAGAAAAAATTACAGGCCTCAGACCAAAAGAATTTGAAGTTTTAAATAAAGCAGCAATGAAACTTATTAATGATAGGTATGCAAATGAACTTGGTAAATTTTATTTTACAGGTACAACATACAAATGGGACTTAATATTCCCTAGTTCTTTTTCGATAAATTATACAAATGGGGACAAAAATATAAAAATGTTATGGGATGATGAGAAAAAAACATTTAAAGTTCATGGTGTTAATTGGGGGGATGGAATTTTAAAGTTGAAAATTGAAAGAGAAAAAAACAATGATTTTTCATTGATTAGTACTGTAGATAAAAAAACAGAAATACTTAATTTTACCCAAAATGGGATTTTAAAAGACATGTTTTATCTACCCGGAGAAAATAATTATACAGAACAATCTCAATATGATCAGACAAAAAATATAGAGTCTGATATTAAAAATATTAAATTTTTTGAAAATAATAACACTGAGATTATTGCACGATTTATAAACGCTTTAGGCCTATCAAACGTAGAATACATAAGCAGCCCCAAAAGTAACATTTTCTTTATTAGCGGAAAAGATTGTTCTTATAGACTAAATGTTAAAAAGCTTGATGGTAATGAAAATACAATAATAGGTATTGCTAATAAAGTAACAAATAGTGGTAAAAGTGAAATCTATTTATTTAAAGGAGAAATGCTATCCACCAATAAATCTGATAAATTAATTATTTCAAAAATGCGTGTCGTTCAAGATGGTTTATCGGATGATGATCCTGTAAAGAACAAACATATTAAAGAAACTCAAAAAACTGGAAATAACACTTCAACAAGCAGCCATAAGCTAGATGGAACCGCGACAACTCCATGGCTTAGAAACTTATTTAGCACCAGCCATAACAAGTTTTATGATGGTGATATTTCATCAAAAACGGTTAACCAAATAGATGAACTTATTACAGAAGTTAATTCTGATTTGAAGACAATTAAAATTGTTTCTATTGATAAGAGGAATGGTAATGTAACCATACAAGGGAATTAGTCAATGGCTTGTCCACTCTGCATAGCCAATAATATAAAGTTAAGTATTTCAGTTTTACTAAACTTGTAATTCTAAAATTATAAATGAACACATGGTTTGATTATTTTCGACAATCAGATGTAAATTTTTAATTTCATATATTAAAAGAAAGAACAAAAACCAAAAACTCAAAAAGAATAGTTGATATTCCGCCAAGTGTAGGCAAAATAATAAAATGGCATATAAGAAAATATGAAATATTTTCAGGATTTTTATTTAAAGGCAAAATCAGTAATTGAAAACAAAATATTTTGTGAGCAAATTGTGAGCATTTAGAAAATTAAGGCGACCTCCTAAAAAAAATAAAAGGCTCGAAAGCCTTTTAAAAACGGAGTAATAGGGATTTGAACCCTAGATGCAGGTTAGACCCACATAACACCTTAGCAGGGTGCCGCCTTCAGCCACTCGGCCATTACTCCATATTTTGTTTTACATGCGTTATTTCTACGCTTATATGCATATTGTATCATAAACATTTTTTTTCGTAAATATTTTATTTAAATTTATCCAAATTGCATAATTTGATTAATTATACATCTTTATCAGTATTGACCGATTAGTCATTGTTGGTCTATGATATTGATAAAGATTAATTAGAAAGGTTTTAAAATGATTGAAATGAAAGTTATGGGCATTGCCCTTGATACAAGAACAGGTTCACCTATTGTTGTCTTGCACGACAAAGAAAATAGAAAAGCTCTGCCTATTTGGATAGGTTCTGCGGAAGCCAGCGCTATTATCAGAAAAATCGAAAACCTTACCGTTGCAAGGCCTATGACGCACGATTTGATTATCAATTTAATCGAAAAAACCGGTTACGAATTAGAAAAAATTGAAATTAATGACGTTGAAAAAGATACATATTATGCAACTTTATTTTTGACAGATAAGGACGGTAAAACAGTTGAAGTTGATTCTCGTCCTTCTGATGCGATTGCAATTGCGATAAGAGTTGATGCGCCTATTTTTGTTACAGCAAATGTAATTTCTAACGGTTCTGTTTCCACTGACAGCGCAAAAGATGAGGAAGAAGCACAAGAATTCAAAAACTTTGTACAAAGTCTTAAACCTTCTGATTTTGCTAAATTGATGAAAGATAACGACCACCACGAAAGCGATCAATAATGATTTATCCGAAAACCGCCAAATTTACACCGGCGGTTTTTGATTTCAACCTATTGTTCTCTAAAAGCTCGGTTCTGTTCCATTATCTCTTTTGCACGGGCGAATGTTTCCGGAAAATAATTCGCAATGACATAAGCTGACTTGCAGTTACCTATGTTCAATAAACTGTAACTTTCTGCAAAGAATTCTGTCATACTGCTCAATGCATACTCTGCATTTGAATTTACGTGCGGCGGATTTTGCTTGTATTTTTCATATTCTTTTTTAAATGTTTCTTTTAATTTTTCATCTCCGATTGAGACCATTTGACGAGTTCCTTGTTTTTCAAGAATTTCGTTTACGGTCAGAGGCTTATCAACATTTATTGTCGCCCATGGGTCTTTTAATTGCTCTTTTATAGCTTTTATTGCGTTCTCTTTATCATCAATTTCATCGCACATGTGCCCGCATTCGTGCGCCAAAACGTTTACAGCACACATACCTGTTGTCGCATTAGGATCAAGTTGAATTTCTCTTTTTACTGGATGATACAAGCCGTTTGTACCTCCTCCGTCCAAACCGTTTCCATAGAGTTGGTCATTAAACTTCAAAGCAGTTCCTGTCCTTGCAATATCGTACAAAACAGATGCACTTAATTTACTGAGTGTATTTTGGATGTAATTTTCTGGGAAACTTGAAACATCAATTGACAATTCTTCTCCGCCGTTTTTGGAAACTAAAACTTTTCCATTGGCGATTTTTACATCAAAACTGTCATTATTAACCTTTTCAGTAAAAGCATTATCTCCATTTTGTATGCGTTCAACTTTAGGCAGCAAGCCCGCAATTTGAGACTTATAAGGGTCAAAATTCGTTAATTCTTTGAATTCATTATAGCCGGCTTGATAATTTTTAAGAATTCCTGCTCTTTTATCATTAGGGTCAAACTCCGATATGCCGTGCGGCTGCATTTTTGCCATAAGATTGCGCATTCCTTTAAGATTTTTACCTTCAGGGGTATTCTGGATTGCGTCATAAACATCCAGAATAAGCTCACGACCAGTTTTTTCTTTATACTTGTCTGCCAGTTTATAAATATCATATCCACCGGCCAAAATGTCAGTATCACCGAGGATTTCACCTGCGGTGGAAAAGTTGCCCTCCAGTGCAAGTCCCAGAAATGCATCGTTAAAGGACATTTTTGATATTTGTTTTTCTCCGTTAACCATTTTTTCGCTGATAATTTCATTATCTTTGACAGTCAGTGATGAAATAAAATTGCCGTCTTTATCGTAAACTTCAGATTTATAATTAGCGTCAAATTCTCGCGCCTGATTGTTCTTCAAATTATATCTAAAATTTCCGTTTTCGTCGTATTCAACTTCAAAGTCTTCGTCCTGGTGAACGCCTTTTGAGACTAAATCCTTGTATTTGTCAAAGGCATTCCCTTTAAGCTCAGGCGTTTCTTTTCCTGTTTCATTTTTGATTTTCGGTAAAACTTTTAGTTTCCCGTCAACAATTTTTAAATCGTAATCTTCACCGTAGCGCCCCCCTCCGTCAAGCATTGATTTTAGAGCTTCAACAGTGGAATTATCCGCAGATGTCTTTTTGGGGATATGTGTTAAAAACGCCTTACCATCTGTCATAAATCCACGCGGTTTATCACCTTCTATGGATTGATCATGTATATCAATTCCGACAAGCAGATTATTTGCGTCATATTTAAACGAAACCCTTGTTGAATCAGGACTTCCGGCGCCAAAGACAATATCTTCAAGCCGCATATCCTTCCATTCCTCATCATCTGCTGAAGGCTCGTGGGATTGTTTTACGGCAACTCCGTCTTTTATGTTGATTTTATAAGATTTATCATCTGGATTTTTGCTGTATTGAAAATGTGTTTCTTCACCGGTTTCATGATTTATGTATGAAGTTGAGATTTCACCAATCTCATCATATCTTGAAATTTCTTCAGTATTTTCAAAACCGATTACGTCGCTTTTTTTAAACCGCCGCTCAAGCAGTTTGCCGTTTATATCTCGAATTTCTTTAAAGTCATCAACTTCGCGTTCGTAATACTTTTCGCCATTTTTTTCAACAAGTTTATATTCTTTTACCATGCTGTAGCCGCCAAGGCTTTCGATAAGCTCTTTTGACATGCCTGTTTCTTTCATTATGTTTTCAAGTTTTTGATTTGCGGCTTTTGTTCCCTCTGAAGCTGCAAAACCAAGAAATTTGCGATAATCTTCAATATCAATATCTTCACCGAAATAATTTTTAGCAACTTCAAAATACTGCTCTAATTCCCAATCCGTAATATTACCATCATGATTGTTATCAAGAGATGCGTAGGAGGCGCCATCAGAAGATCGTTTTTCTAATTTCAATCCATGCATTTCGGTTAAATCATATTCAGTCAGAGTTCCAGTTTTGCCCAAGCCAGGTTTATCGACGCCACGCTTAATCCATTTTTCATCAAGAGAATCGACTTTATCAAAAATTGTCAAAATCTTGTCAAGCCTCGGGTCATTAGCGAATTTTTCTTTAACCTGTTCTCGCGTAATTCCCGCAAGATTACTAATATCAATGCCTTTATTTTCCATTTCTACCTCCTTTATATCTTAGTTAGATAAAAAGTTTATCGACGACTTTCGTAAATAACTTCAATATTTTCGAAAATTTGGCACAAATCCCCACCCATCCTATCCTATCCTATCCTATCAGAGATTATCAGCGGTTTTCAGGGATATTGCATTATATTTACAAAACTTTACAAAAAAATACTAATATTAAAATTGTAACAAAAATCGACAGATTTGAAATTCAATTCACGCAAAAAACTTTATATTATTGGAGAGCTATTTATGAACATAGACAAAATACAGCCCAATTACGTATTTAAAGTTGATCCTGTCAATTTTTTTGAGGCAAGGAAGCAGGAGCCTGCGAAAAATAATATTTTTCAAAGCGGATTGTTTTCAACACAGACTAACGACACTTTCAATCTAAATCACCCCAAAGTTGCGGGCAGCGAAACCACTGCGAACAAATTTGACATGTTAGCTTAATATTACTTAATAAACGACAAAAATTAGTAAAATTTTCCTTTAATAATGTTTTAATATAAATATAAGGGAAAAATTGAGGAATTTTTATGGGCGTTTACATTAACAAAACTCCAACATTAGCGGCAGTCGGCAGGGTTGAAGGCTACAATGAAAATAATACAACCCCTTCTGCTATTACGCAACAAGTCCGTGTTGACAGATTAAAAGCAGCACAGCCGCAATTTACAGGCGCTGTTCAGGGTGGTGAATTCAAAAACCTTTTTGCCGTTTCTAACGTTAATCTAGACCACCCGCGCACAAAAAGCGATTTCACAGCAGCACAGCTTTGCGGTGCGCCGATTAGAGCAGAAAAGTTAGATTTAATTGCTTAATTTACAATAAAAAAAAATTTTTTTCATAGTTTGTACTGTAAATCAGTTTTTCAGTACTAAATTTTGGGGCGAAAGTATATCTTTTCGCCTCTTTTTTGTTGAACGCGCAAAGTCCTACAACTTTTTCATCATCTTTAAAAATCTTTTTTAAAAATTCCATAAACTACCATATCCTTCTTGTTAATGCTATAATATTTTTAATGATGAACGAAAAAAAGTCAAAATAAGGAGAAAATTATGGCAAAAGTAACTAAAGAAATGAACATTTTAGAAATCGCACAAAACCACCCTGAAAGCATTGAAATTTTTCAAAAATACGGTCTCGGCTGCTTAGGCTGTGCTGCAGCAAGATTTGAAAATCTGGAAGCGGGCGCAAAAGTTCACGGCTTTGATCCTGATGAAATGGTCGCTGAAATCAATGCACTTATCGGTGAATAAGTTAGAAAACTTAAATAAATTGCAAATAAAAAACCTCTTAAAAATTAAGAGGCTTTTTTATTGATAAATCCTGCCATCGAGGTTTTGGTTGCATTAACTGCGGGAGGAATTTGCGTTGGCTTTAGCGTCGGATTTGAAGGCGCTGCAGGCTGTGCTTGCAGATTATTTTGTTCTGCTTGAGTTTCTTTTTGTTTAGCCTTAGCCGCCTTTGTCATTCTTTCACAGTAACGTGCAAGCCATATCATAAACGCTGGTACCAGTAATACAATAGATGCGAATTGGAATGCGCTATTAAGAGTTTTTGCTCTGCGTACAAATTTGTTGTCCGGATTTTTGAATGCTTTGTAAATTACATCAAGCGCATTTGCTTCTTTAGTGCCGGACTTAGCGGCACGAGCTTTAGAAAATGCTTCTTCAATATCAGTTATATCAGCGTCTTTCAATGATTTACCCAGAATTTTTTCAGCAGCTTCTTTTACATTGCTATCCATTGCAAATACTTTTTTCGGATCGCCGCCGTTGTTTTTCAAAAACTCAATATAACCGGAAATACCATCGCGGTACTGTTCAAGGTTACTGTGTTTTGAGATAAGCTGGTCGCTTTTCATTACATTTACGCCGTTGCCCGGTGTGAAGTAATTTTTCAATTTATGCATAAACGATTTAGCATGGTCAGCGGGCTTGGTATTGAGAGCCAAACCTGAAATTTTCGCACAAATATCAGAAAACCCGCGTGATAAAGCATTAGCAGCAAACAAGATTGCGGAGAAGCTTGCAATATCACGAACAATAATTTCTTTTCTGTCATGCTCGTCCTTTGCGTCTCTAATACGAGGCGGCAGACAAAAAGCAAAAAGCAATGTAGACATAGCTGTTACTGACATTGACGGCCCATTAAATTCAAATTCATCAGAAATCTTTTTAAGCCATCCTGTATTCATAACTTTTTTAGCAACGCTACGATTTACAGAAGCCGCTGCACCTGTGAACGGGACATCTTTAGATTTAGTATCGGCAGTATCTTCAGCTTTTTCTTGCTTTTGTTCTTCTTCTGTCTTAACTTCGTCCGGATTTTCTTTCAATCCCATATTATAAAGTTTTGGAATAATATCATAAAATCCGACTACAGCTAAAAACATGCCAAGATTTGAAAGTATTCTTGACCCGGAGCGTCTAAGATTGAAATCTTTTATAAACTTAACTAAATCACCGTTTTCATTTTGAACAAACTTTTGTGCAGAATTAATTGCATCATCGGCATATTCAGGCAAAGAAGACAATAGTTTCCCTATCGAAGTACCGACAGCATCTTTGCCATCTTTCTTCGTAAACATAACTGTTGCTTCACTTGCTGACGGGCTTACGTATTTTTTTCTAAGGTTCATGTACTTATCCATAAGCGCCTGAGTCAAATCTTCAGCAGAGCCTTCAACTTTTTGGCCAATGAAATGTTTATAAAAACCTTTTGACTTAGCATTTTCTATTTTTAAAAGGTCATCAGTCATTTCTTGCGCAGCTTTGCTTAACTCATCGCCATCAAGCTTGCCATCCAAAGACGCAGAAAGAGCGTCTTTAAAAACTTCATGATAAAGTGCAGCGCGCGCCTTTGTATTTTTTGCACCAGCGTTTGTTATGTTATCTCTTTGATTAGAAATAATTTTCGCAAAATTATCGCCATAAGTATTAATCAAATCAGTCGGGACATTGTTCGCTTTTCCGCCGGCTTTTTTAATTACAGCGAGTATAGCAGCAGGGATTAAGAATGCACTTGGACCTGACAAAATTTCTCTGACACCTTCACGGCGTGCAAAAGCCCAGTTATAAGGGCCTACTTTTTTCTTTTTACCGGTTTCAGGGTCAACTTCTTCTTTACGGCCGCGGTTCATACCTTCTTTAATTCTTGGTGCAACCATGCCAAGGCCATCCTGGGCAATAAAAGACGCAGCAAAACCCCCGCGACTGATAGCGTCCATTGTAGTTACAATAGGATTAAACCCTGTAAAACTCTGGTTATTTGCTATCTTTCCTTGTTTGTGCCCAAGTCGTTTTTGTGGCGTATTTGCCGATGAATCGATTGCTTTTACTGACATTTCCCTACTTTACAATTTTCATGACTAATTTCTACACATACTATTTAAAAAACTTCAAAGTTACACTTATTGCCCTTTTCATCACCTATTGTAAGAAAAATTAACATAGAAAAGTTAATGACGTAAATGTAATTTTCAAAGATTAAGTGTAATTATTATACTTAATACCAAGTTTTTTTTCAAGTAATTTACTACAATTATAACATTTTACTTAACATTTCTTTACATTGCTCGAAAATATTTCATTTATTGTATCATTGTTATATGGAAGTAAACGTTATTGGAGCCGGCCTTGCCGGAAGCGAAGCTGCTTTACAGCTTGCAAAAAGAGGAATAAAAGTTAAATTATACGAAATGCGCCCCAAAAACACAACAGGCGCTCATACAAGCGAGGATTGCGCAGAATTCGTCTGCTCAAACAGTCTCGGTTCTTTTGACATAACAAACGCAAGCGGGTTATTAAAAAAAGAAATGGAGCTTTTAAACGGTGAGTTAATCCGAATTGCTTATGAAACCCAAGTTCCGGCCGGAGGTGCTTTGGCAATTGACAGAACTGGCTTTTCCAAAAGAGTTACTGAAAAAATTCTGAACGACACCAATATTGAGTTAATCCGGGATGAAATAGCCGAAATTCCAAATACTCCATCCATTATTGCAAGCGGCCCTTTGACAAGTTCAGCTCTTGCAGACAAAATTAAAGAGTTTACAGAAAACGAGCATCTTCATTTTTTTGATGCCATAGCCCCGATTGTAGATGCCGAAAGCATTGATATGACTAAGGCTTTTTGGCTTAACCGCTACAACAAAGGCGAGGCCTCTTATATCAACTGTCCAATGAATAAGCAGGAATATGAAAACTTTTATAATATATTAATTAATGCGCCTAAAATTGAATTAAAAGAATTTGAAAAAGGAGCAAAATTCTTTGAAAGCTGTCTGCCTATAGAAGTATTAGCTTCACGTGGTGTTGACACGCTGCGTTTTGGGCCTATGAAGCCGATAGGGCTGGTCGACCCGCGTACGAATGAAGAAAATTATGCAGTTGTCCAGCTTCGTCAAGATAACTCCGCTAAAACATTGTTTAATCTTGTAGGATTTCAAACAAACCTTAAATGGGGTGCGCAAAAAGAATTGCTACATTCGATTCCTGGGCTCGAAAATGCCAACATTGTGCGCTATGGAGTAATGCACAGGAATACATTTATAAATTCACCGGCTGTATTGAACGCTTCATTGCAAACCAGAAAACGCAAGGATTTATTTTTTGCAGGACAAATAACAGGCACTGAAGGTTACACAGAATCAATAGCCTCAGGGCTTTTGGCGGGAATTAACATGGTGCGGTATCTAAATGGCGAAGATTTGCTTATTTTACCCAAAACAACTATGCTTGGGGCTTTGACGCAGTATATTACCGATCCGGCGCATGATAAGTTTCAGCCAATAAATTCAAACTGGGGAATTGTCGACAAAATTGAACTTCCTAAAAAAGAGCGGAAAAACAAAAAGCTAAAAGGTGAAATGTTATCAAATCGTTCAACTGAATATATGGCCGGGCTTGAAATTTAGAAAAAATATGTTATAATATTATTTGGAGGATAGCTATGAATTCATATAAAAATCTTAAAAGCATATGGGGGGG
>USGC01000016.1 GCA_900554095.1 uncultured bacterium | reverse complement strand
GAAGAGAAAGATTTAGTGATATGACGGTGTATTTCAATAAATCTTTCTCTTCTGTCCCGGCAACTGTGATTCTTACACCTTATGAACAGCCGACTAACCATTCTAATGATACGAACTATGTTGCTATGGCTGTCGGAATATCAACTTCTTCCTTTAAAATTCGCTATGTGGATTCTAATGATACAGGTCGTCGTCAAGGTTATGTCAGCTGGTTTGCCGTCGGTTATTGATTGTCATTAAACAACAAACCCCCGGATTGTGCCGGGGGTTTGCTTTTATCTGCAGACGGAACCGTTATTCAACGGCCAGAGCCTTGACTTCTTCGCCGTAGGCGTCTTTAACCGTCGTCTTAATCCGCATAAGCTGAATCCACTTGCGGAAAGCGCCGGCCAAAACGACAATCATCAGGAACATGACGATGCAGCCTAAGATAGCCAACAGATTCTGGTCTTTCGGCAGATATTGTTCAAATACCTGCAAATATCCGGCCCAGAAAGTTACAACCACCATGAAAATACCCGGAATGGCAACGGCCAGCGTGTATTTGCCGCGATTCAGGCGGAGCAGCATGGTGGTGCAGACAATCAAAGCACAGGCGGCCAGCAGCTGATTGCTTAAGCCGAACAGCGGCCAGATGGTGCTGATGTTTCCGGTGTAAACCAGATATCCCCACAGGAAAGTGAAAACGGCACTGGTAATGACAATGCCCGGCATCCATTCCTTATCGTTGAATTTCGGCATAGCCTTGCCCAGCATTTCCTGCAGGAAAAAGCGGCCGACGCGGGTTCCGGCGTCAACGGCGGTCAGAATAAACACGGCTTCAAACATCACTGCAAAGTTATACCAATAGGCAACCAAATGGTCCATATACGGCAGATTGCGGAAGATGTGAGCCATGCCGACAGCCAGAGAAACGGCACCGCCGGTGCGTCCGTGCAGGTCAAGGCCGATATGCTCTTCATAATAGGGCAGATCGGTTACTGCAAAATTCGGGTGCGCAGCCAGCAAAGCCTGATAAGCGTCATGGGAGGCGTTAATCGCAAAATAGTCGCCCGGCATCATGGTGCAGGCGGCAATCAAAGCCATAATCGCCACAAAGCCTTCGGTCAGCATTGCACCGTAACCGACAAACAGAATTTCTCTTTCGTTGCCGATCATTTTCGGTGTCGTTCCGGTGCCGATAATTGCATGGAAACCGGAGATTGCGCCGCAGGCAATGGTAATGAAAATAAACGGCAGAACCGGACCGTTGATAACCGGGCCGCCGCCTTGGTCAAACGGGGTAAACATATGCATCATGATGTCCGGCTGAACGAAAATAATACCCAAAGCCAGCATCAGAATTGTACCGATTTTAAGGTAGGTGGACAGATAATCCCGCGGAACCAGAAGCAGCCAGACCGGCAGAACCGAAGCAATAAAGCCGTACAGAGGAATAGCGATTGAAACGGTGTCTTTGTCCCAGTTGAACATCCAGCCCAAAACATCTTCCTGCATCAGGCCATGCCCCGAGATAATACCGATAACCAGCAGGGTGATGCCGATGATGCTGGCCAGCATAACGCCGTTTTCTTTATAGCGCATAATCAGGCCCATCAGAATGGCAATCGGCATGGTAATCGCAACAATGAACAGCGACCACGGCGCATTATGCATGGCGCTGACGCAGGCCAGAGACAAACCGGCCAGTGTCAGAATAAGAATAAACAAAACCGCAAACCCGGCGATTGTTCCGGTAAACGGGTCAATTTCCCTTTCGGCAATGGTTGCCAGACTCTCGCCTTTGTGGCGGACGGAGGCGAAAATAACCACCATATCGTGAACGGCGCCGCCTAAAACGCAGCCGATGAGAATCCACAAGGCTCCGGGCATAAAACCGAACTGAGCGGCCAAAACCGGTCCGACCAGCGGTCCGGCGGCTGCAATTGCGGCAAAGTGATGTCCGAATAAAACGTTTTTGTTGGTTTTGACATAGTCATGCCCGTCGGCATATTTTACCGCCGGTGTGGTGCGGTTGGCATCCAGGCGTAAGACTTTATTTGCAATAAATACTCCGTAAAAGCGATAAGCAATCGCAAAAATACACAAGCTTGCAAAAACCACGGTCAGGGCATTCATCCCTTCAAAATGACTCCAGAAGCCGGTAGTCGCAGGCGCCGCAGGAGTCCCCGCTGCTGCCATTGCCGAATTAATCGCTAAGACAGAGAATAGCATACTGAAAAACAATTTCTTCATAGTATCATCCTCTCCTGATTAATAACGAAATTATTATATCCGAAAAGGTTTTATAAGTCATTAATCAAAAACGTCGGGCCCATAATTTTTATTGGGGAAAATCACCTTTTCTAAAGCCAGACTTTAGGTGAGGCAACATTGAAACAGGGAGGTTACCATTCAATGATGCCGTCAAAGCGGTGTGTCTGCCGCCAGCGCAGCAAATCTTCCGAGGTTTGCACGCCGTCCTGAATAACCGCTTTGTAATATTCAATGCCGCTTATTTTAAGTTCGTCCGGCGTTTCAAATTTCAAGCGCAGGATTGTTTTGCGCTGTTCTTCGGTCATGGCGGCGATTATTTTTTCGGCTGTTTTTTCAAAATAGCCGTCATAGAAAGAGCCTTTTTTTATTTGAATCAGGTCAATCTGCCAGGTTTGCGCTTCATCGTCTTCATAATAAAGATGCCACTCAAAACAGCATTCGTCGGTTTCCGCCAAATTGGCAAAAGTGCATTTCTTTATGCCTTTGTGACGGCAAAGCTCGGCTATAATCGCAAAGCTCCGGCCAATGTCCAAACTGTCGGTGTAAATATGAAAATCAATGTCGCGGTGCTTGGCCAAAACACCGATTCTGAAAGAACCGACCGGATTGATCGTTGCTCCGGCTTTCTCCCAAATCTCAATAAGGTTCAGTGAGGAAATGACCATCCGGGCTTTTTCCGTCTGCTTTTGCGAAAGTTGAATATATTTGTCGTCCATCATAAACCTCAATCAGTTGCTTTGTTCCGAACATAAAATAAAACCGGCGGCCGATCAAGTTTTTTGCAGCCGAGTAAATGTGAAATTTTAGAAAAATTGTGAAAATTTTGTCGACATTCTGTTTCGTTTATGTTATTGTGTATTCAATAAAATTTAGTATTAAGATATTTTTTTGTTTCACCTAAACTTTATTTAATTATGAAAAAAATCTTTTGGGTCGGATGCGTTCTGGCTGGTGTGGCACTTTTTGCAAGCTGCCGTGGAGAGAGTGGAAAGACTGTTGAGGGAACCCCGATCGGTCAAGGTTTAATCATTAAAAAAACAGAAGCCGGAAAGCTTCAGCTGTGTGACAGTCTCGGGTCTTCTCTGGCAATTGAAGACTATGATGAAATTGACGGAAACGCCTTCTTTATCATAGCCCGAACCGGAGACAACATCGCGCTTTACCGCAACAACGGCCAGTCTTTGACGCGTTGTGATTCTTTTGCCATCCACCGCTACTATCCGGTAACGGCTGATGAGAGAGAACGGCGCTATCTGGAGACAATCGTTGACGGTGCTCACCGCGCATTTGATTTGGACAGCCTGACAATTCGCTCGGCTACCGAAGGAGGCAAAGACGGAATTTGGCCCATGGCCTGCGGATACAGCATTACCAAACAGAATAAGCTGTATCAGCTGGATGAAACCGGCAAAGACGAACCGATTATGCCGGGATGTCAGGAAATGCATATTATCAACCATAAGGGGAAGATAATTCTGCTGGTCAAAACGGATGATTTTTCCGGTTATTGCTCGGTTGACGGGCAGGGAATCAAACGGCTGAGCCGTGCAGGGTTTGTCTCTGCCAAAAAAGCCGGAACGGTTCTGTGGTCGGCGGAAGACGGAAAAATTTCCGCTATTGTCAAAGAAAAAATTTAAATATGTGAAAAACAGGCCTTGCACTCTGAAGTGCAAAGCCTGTTTTTTTGTGGATGAAAATAACCCCAGTATTTTCCGGGGTTTGTAATATTATCTGCCGCCGCGGCTCCGGGAGGAAGGCCTTTTTTGAGCGGTCGTTTTCGGACGAGGTGTCGGCCGGGCCCGCTTAACATAAGTCTTTTGAGCCAGTTCTCGGTCAATTGCGACTTTCAGAGAATCTGTCGGACAATGATAGCGCGATTCTTCGCTGAAACGTTCCATAATTGTTTCCGGGTCTCCGCGGCAGCCGTACAAACTGCCAAGCGTGGCATTTTTCAAATTAACGATATTCTCGTCGATATTGGTTTGCTCATCAACCGTAATCTGCACTTCCCCGTGCAGAAAAGTCAGTTCATTCTTGCGCCGTTCCTGCAGCACTTTGTTGACGGAACCTTTTACATGGCAGTAATTCATAAACGCCTTGTCAAATTCTTTGCTGATGCTGTCGCCGCGTGTCGTAAAATATTCGGATGCCGTCAGGGCAAATTGTTTGGGATTGCCTTTCCTGTCGTGCAAAATACCGGTGCCGCAATTGTAGAACAAACTTCCCATAATGGCGATTTCGGCTTGTGTCATCTGGTCCAGCGGCAGGTATTTGACCATATCTTCCGACATCTTGTTGTCAATGTGGGCGCTTACATATTCCAAAGCCTGCTCTTCCGTACGGATGCAATCGCCCGGTCTCACCGGCTTGCCGTCCGGTCGAATGGTGTTGCCGAGGTTAATTGTCCAGATTTTGGCGGCTTTGTCATAATAGGCCCGGCTTTTCATTCCTTCAAAATGGGCAATAACATAAAGCATAAGCTTCTCGGAAGCTTTTAAATTGGCATGCTTCTTTTCCAAAATGATGCTGTCTTGAAACGCTTTGCGCTCTTGTTCAATCCTCGCCTGAACACTATCCGGAATTTCCGCAATGCTTTCCGGTTGAATGCTGTCCGGATTTTCCTGAACGGAATGAAATTCGGTAAAGGTTTTTGCCGCTTTGTCGGCAGCCGGTTTGGCAATCAGCTCGGAACGTTTGACGCTGTCCGGTTTTTCCGGCTCGCCGCTGTTTTGCGCTGCGGATGTCCCGAACCATGAAGACATAACACTTAACGCAATCGCTGCTTTTGTTTTCAAACTCATCGCCAATCTCCAACCTTACCTGCTTGAATATATATAATAAAAATAACAAATTTTCATCAAAGACGCAATATTTTTAGAGTCTTTTTGTCAATTTTTTTATAGATTTGAAATATTCCCTCTGTATCATAATGCTGTTTCGATGACAGACTGTGCAATGCAGACATATCAGTTTGTTGCATTTTATAAATTTATCAAAAGGCGCTCTGACTGTATATTTCAACTTTTTATCATGTAATGTGCAGTCTTTTATAAGCAGTTTTAGAAGTTTGTTTTGTTTATTAGGTGACGCATTGTGCATGATGTCTGATAAATTACCGGCAATATCAAGCAAATTGTCAACAGTAGTTTTAATGTCTTTTGTAATTTCTTTATATTTTGCAATAGATTCTTCCAATCGTGTTTTTTCATCAGCAATAGCATTTATTTGACGGTTGTATATGGCTTCTTTGATTTTACCAGATACATATAAGTCAGTTAGGAATAGAATTTCATCAAGATAATCCCAAGTTCCCAATTAAATATTTTCTTGATGATATTTACCAGTATTTTATTAACAATATGATTTAAAAGGTTTGCGAGATTAGAAACGCAGACCTTTTTTTGTATCCGTATAACTAACTTCCCAGTAAATGAGAAAAGAAGTTATAAATTAAGTTTACAACTTCTCGGTATTTAGGAAAAGAAGTTAAAATGTCTACTAAAAACGCATACATCTATTTTAAGCCTGCACGTAAAGGGCTCCTTCAATTTTGACTAATCATTTTTAAGCTTAGCCGATGTGGGGCAGAGGATAGGCATATCCCGACCGGAGAGTACAGTTGCGACAACCAGCAGGCCAGAGCCGTATGCTGTAACCTCTGGGGCTAGCCGTCGGAGCCAAAATAAATCGTCGGTAACGTCAAAAATTTTTATTTTAGGCAGGCTTCAAATCCGGCTTTGGATAAATGATAATCCCAAAAGGCTATGAAAGAATGCCTTTGGTTAAGTTATTGAAAAATAAGGAAAGTAATAAAAAGGAGTCCGAAGATGATTCATATTTAAGCCTGTAATGATATAAATTTTCGGACTCGGTTAAGTTGTTGATTTATAAAGAAAAAATCGCCATTTCTGACGATTTTTGAACTGTGGCTGTCAACTCTGGACGATATTCGAAAAAATGATATGGCTGATTTGCAAGAGATTTCAAGCATTGCAAACAATTCTCGACACCGGAAATGGCTTGTCAAATAGTGTCTTTATTGATAAATTTGCTTCACATGAGGATGTATTCAGATTAATAGGTTGTAAAATATTCTTATCCACAATTCAAACATTGTAAATGTCTTTAGAGGGTATTTACAATGTAAACGATTTAGTATAAATTTCAGCATAGTATAAAATTTCTGAATAGGCTGCGTTATGGAAAATGATAATTCTGAAAAAGATCTCCCATTGTCTGAATGGAATGACCGTCATGAATATGGATATGCAAGCAATAAGGATATTGTAATTGCTAAAGTAGAAGAAATAGAGATCAATAACTTTCGGAGTTTTAAAAATCGAAAGATAAAGCTGGGAAGCAATATAACGGTATTAGTTGGTCGAAATGGTACTATGAAAACTTCTCTCATGGGGCTAATAGCACATCCTTTTACCAGTCATGCTAAAGATGCTTTTGGCAGGTCGTTAAAAACAAGCATTAAAGATGTTTTTAGACTTTCAACTCAATATGATGAAGAAAAATATAAATATTCTATCTCTTTGTTTTCAGATAAAGGGGAAAAAATAAAGGAAAATGTTGAAATTTATGTCGATAAAAAAGGAGGTCGTCATAGGGTTGTTGTATCAGGTCATGAAGAAGGAGATGGAAACTTCTATTACAGTACGTCTTTCCTTAATTTAAGTCGTTTAGTTCCAATAATTCATACACATGCTAAATCAGAAGTTGAACCTCAATTACAATTATCCAAAGAAGAGATTGCTCAACAAAAAGATTTTTATGAAAACGTTTTCCCCAGTACAGAGTATTCTGAGTTTGAGCCAGTTACAGATCATGTTCGTAAGAATACTTATGGGCCTTGTGGCAAGAAGGCTAAATATGATTTTAATACAATTTCATCAGGGGAAGACAATTTAGGAGCTCTATTTAATCGTATGCTAGGATTCCAAAGAGCTTTTGATAAAACCAATCAAAATGCCGGAGATGGTATTTTTTGTATTGATGAATTTGAAAGTAGTTTACATCCTGTTGCTCAAGTTAGATTGTTCAAGTATTTATATAGTTGGTCTCAAAAGTATAACGTTCAAGTTGTAATTACGACGCATTCTTTGTATTTAATGCAATATTTATATTTCGAACAAAAGGCTAATATGGATGCAGAACGTATAATTGTTAATTTTATCAGTAAAGCACAAGATAATGGTGATAAAAATTACCCAATACTAAAAAATGCGGAATATTGTGTTGCATATAAAGAATTAACTTTTAAAAAGCCAGAAGAAGTTGTTGAGGCAAGAAAAGTAAATGTATTTTGTGAAGACGATATTGCTGTTGACTTCATTCGAAAAATTATAAGAGAGCGGGCAATTCTTTCTGCCGTCAGTTTTCATACTAATCTTGATGAAGATGAACGAAACAACGGAACAGAATATAGTTCTTTAGCTAAATTATGCCAAAATTTTTCGCTACTTATGCATAATTCTTTTGCCGTATTTGATCCAGATGTTGATAATAATTGTCTAAGAAAAATTAAAAATAAAGACTTATATTTACGACTTCCTGATCCAGATAATCTTGCAATAGAACGGCGAATTATATACTATATCGTTAGCTTGCCTAATGGGGATAATTTTTTTCGGTATTTTGATAAAGAGAAAGAAAGTTTTCTAGCTGATATAAAAGATGCAGGGGTTAAATCTTTATCTCTTGATGATATTTCTAATGAAAAAGTAGTAAGTATAACTCACTGTAAAAATTGGGCTAAAAAAGATTTGAAAGAGTTCAAAAAATATGTTACTTACTATTGTCAGAATTCTTTAGACAGTGAGGAATTTAAAACTCAATTTGTTACAAGGATAAATGAGATTAACAAAAGGCAAGGTGTGCCGATGATTGGTATATAGAAAGATCAAATGAACAGAAGCCCACTTAGATATCCTGGCGGCAAAAGCAGAGTGTCAAATTTTGTTGCTAAGCTGATAAGAGATAACAACATAGTTAATGGTAATTATGTTGAGCCTTTTGCTGGCGGGGCAGGAGTCGCATTAAACCTTTTGTTTGACAGTGTAGTTGATGATATTTATATCAATGATAAGGATCGCTCCATATACGCATTTTGGTATTCAATCTTGGAGCATACAGATGAGTTTATTAAAAAAGTTGCTTCTATTGAGCTTACCGTTGAAGAATGGAAAAGGCAAAGAACATTTCAGTTTAATAAAGAAAATGCAAGTAGTTTTGATTTGGGATTTTCCACATTTTATCTGAATCGAGTTAACCGTTCAGGTATTATAATGGCTGGCCTTATAGGCGGACTGTCCCAAAGTGGTAAATGGAAAATGGATGTCAGATTTAATCGGTCTGATTTAATTAGCCGAATTACTGAAATAGCGAAAAAGAAAACCCATATTCATTTAACTAATCTTGATGCTATTGAATTTTTAAATACTACTGTTTCTGTATTAGATAAGAAAAATACACTGATTTATTTAGATCCACCGTACTATGACAAAGGTAGTAAATTGTACATGAATTTTTTTAAACATGAAGATCATGTCAATTTACGGGTTGCTTTAAGTAAGCTTGAGTATCTATGGCTCGTATCTTATGATAATCAACAGGAAATAAAGGATATCTATGCAGGAGAGAAAATTATAGAATATCCATTATGGTATTCTGCAGGTCCAAAACATGAGGGAGCCGAGGTCATGTTTGGAAGTGAGAAGCTTCAGATGGATGAAAACATGAATCCGTTATTTATTAAAAAAATTGCATAATTAACTAATATCCTAAAATTTTTTACTAATTTTATTACATTGAGTAATTTGTAGCCTTAATATTAAATCAACTCCATAACTCTTTTATGAGCCTCGGCGTTGTATTCAATATATCGGCTGGTCGTTTGCAGGTTGGAATGCCCTGCAAGCATTTTGACATCGTTTAATGTTCCCCCGACAAATGAGATATTTTTTGCGGCATTGGTAATAAAAGTTCTTCGTCCAGAATGAGAAGAACATCCTTCGAATCCGATATCTTTGTACAAATTGCAAAAGAAATTTACAACCGCTTGCGGGCTGATTTTGCATCCCCGCTCACTAAAAACAATATTCCCGGCTAAATTAAATCCCTCGGTTCGTTTCCGTTGCTTTAACAATTCAACAAGCAAGATTCGTAAATCTTTATGCATTGGCACCACTCGTCCGGAATATTTGCCTTTAGAAACCTTATTTTCAAGGGTTATCTCCTGTCCTATTTCAGATTCCGAATTGCAAACCATTGACCAGGTAATCCCTGAAATCTCCTTTGCTCGTAGTCCTGCCTTAAAACTGAGCATAAAAATCACTTTATTTCGCAGCGGATAGCGAGATTTTTCGAGATGGTTTAAAACGAGGTTTTGCTGTTTATCCGTCAAAATTTTAGCCTGTTTCCCGATTCCCATATTTTTCATCCTTTCAACCGAGTATAAAACGCTTATAACTCATTCTATCGTCCTCAGAAAAAATAAAAGGTCAACGATTGTCTGTCTGGAACAGGCAGAAAATAAGGACTTAGTATAAAATTGGAAATTTATAATCAGTTAAAATTTGACATTTTTCGCCGTAATGATAAATTGATTTCGGTTTTCTTTTTTTGAAAACTGGGGCTTTACAACCTCTCAATACACGGTCTGGTGCGTTAGAAGACAGACCGAAATCAAAAACACTTCTTCCGGTTCTATGACCGGGAGATGATGTTATGTCCAAGCATTTTGCCAAAGGCATCATGCTGTTGTATTGCAGTTGTAAACTCCCGGTCGCCATTTTTGTGGCGACTGTTTTTTGTTTTGAACACTTCAATCCGTCACATTCTGTCATATTGATAGTTTATGCTGGTGAAGAAATTTAACAAATAGGAGTTGAAAATTATGGCAAAAGATACACTCTACGGCATAGAGATGAACAAGGAAAATATTAAGTTTGTTATAAACCATACACCGCAGAGATATAAGGATGATCACATAATTCTAAAAAAATGCGTCGAAGACGGCTTCAATAGCTGTAGCAATTTGGTGAGGAATTATTTTTATGTGAGTATAATAAACTCTGTTTATAGCACCCGTATGGGACCGGAATATTGCTATTCGATGGCAAAAATACTTTCGGATAAAAATGAAGATGTAAAAATTATCTTGAATGATTACGCACCTGAACAGTTGCAAAAATTGGTAGATAAATGTAAAGAAATGAAAGAAGACACCGAAAATAGCGATGTTGAAGCTGTCCATTATTCATTTCTGACAAAGTATTTTTCAACATTCAAAAGATATTCCAAAAGTAATGATGGCGATGGATACCCCATTTATGACGGCTACGTCCACAGAATGTTAAGAATGTATGCACAAAAAGGCATGTATATTAAAAAGTTGACCAATTCGGAGCTAAGGGATTACGCTAAATTTTTTACGGAAATGAAAAAACTTAAAGATATTGCAGATGTTAAATTTTATGAATTGGATAATTTTCTTTGGTATTATGGCAAAATGTTGGAAGAAACAGGAGCTGACATTTTAAAAGAAAAAAATCCGGGAAAACATAGATATTATTACATCTGCCATATCGATAAATTGGACAGTTTTGCTGATAAAATTGGCGTTAAAAATTCCGATAAAATTTTAGAAATGTTGGTAAAAGGAGCCAATGCCAAACTTGAAAACAGATTTGACGTGAAAAATTTGGTATCCGAATATTTTTAAATTTTGAAAATATTAACTACCACGAGGTATTATCAAAAAAACTGAGATAAAAAATGCGGGATCTTACATACAGCAAGCTTAATGACCTTTTAGACCTTGCCTTTAAAATGCAGGAAAATAGTGATGGGGTGTCAATCAACGACATTGAAAATGCATATAAAATTTCTCGCCGTACTGCCGAAAGAATGCGAGATGCCTTACTCCGTTATTTTCCGCAGATGGAAGAGGTTAATACTGGTGAGCGGATAAAACGCTGGAAAATCCCGCAAAGAGCTCTTAATTCCTTAATTTCGTTCAGTTCTGATGATCTGGTAGTTTTCAAAACTGCCATAGACTGTCTAAAGAAAAATAGCCTTATTGAACAAGCAGAGGCATTAAAACGGATAGAAACCAAAGTACGTAATATTATAAATCCGACCATAAAACGCCGAATAGAAGTTGATGCCGAAGAATTAATGAGACTGGAAGGCTTAGCCCTCAGGCCAAGGCCTGTAATCAAAGTGGACGAAAGTATTGTATCCACCATAAGGGAAGCAATCCTAAGCAATCATCAGATAAAAATTGAATATCAGAACAAGAACAGCGGCAAAATCAGTCATAATATTGTTGATCCGTATGGTTTTTTATACGGAGAACGCAATCACTATTTTTTAGCCAGACACAGCGACGGATATTTTGGAAATGAAATCCACACGTTCATTCTAAGCAACATCAAAAATGTCGAAATTATGCCGGATACATTTGTTTCTGATGAGAATTTCAGTCTGGAAGAATATGCCAAAGGTTCGTTTGGCATTTACCGAGAGGAGCCATTTGAATGTGAATGGTTGTTTGACAAAGAAGTTGCTGGTGAGGCAAAAAACTTCATCTTCCATCCAGATCAAAACATTACCGAAAATGCGGATGGCAGTTTGACAGTCAAATTCAAAACCGGAGGTATGTTAGAGATGTCATGGCATTTAAATACATGGGGTGATAAAGTCAAAGTCATACAACCTTCTGATTTTTGGGAAAAGGTCAAAAAATGTTAAGCTTTGTGCATAAATTAAAAACAAAAGATGAACTTTATTGGCTCATAAAGCAGCACAAGATTTTAAGAATATTAACCAACGGAAAAGATGTTTTTGCTTGGGATGGTGAACTTGCCTGCCACCATGAAGTATTAATATCGTGTGATGAGTTAAAAAAATATGCAAATAAAGGCTATGCCAATTATACTATAGAAAATCAATATTTATGTCATTCAATATGCAAATATCCGACTATTGCCCAAAATTTCATAAAAAATTGGTTTCCCAACAGCTATTATGCAAATAACGAACTAGAATACGAACTTATTGGAATTAACTTAAAAAAGTAGCACCTGTTTTTAGGAGAAATTGTAAGGTTAATCCAAACAGGTGCCCTTTTCTTGCTCAGCAAGGAATTTTATATTAAACGATTTCTCGAAAATAGAAAATATCATCGACAGGTTTCACACAGAAATTTAATTCTACCACCTTGGGATTTGATGAGAGCGAACGATAACATATAATTTGAGTGTTATTTTTCCAGTATGTCAGTCTCTCTTTCAGACCCTTGAGAGCCTTTTCCCTCTTATTTTTGATAATATTTGTCTTTTTATCAAGGAAGAAGCCATTTTCATATTTCACACCTCCCCATTCAGACTCTCTATACATAATCATAAATTTATCTGCATAACGGGCATAAGTTTTGTAATTCTTAATATCGCTAATTTTAGGCGTATATTTGCTTTTATGTTCAATTCCGTCTTTAACTCCAGCCAGCATAATCACCGGAACATTAAGTCTAACGGCAATGTCTTTGATAATCTTAAGATAACGGTGTGTGTAAACACCAGCAACAATAAAAATTGCAGAAAGCTTTTCTTCTTCGTAAGATTCGTTAAAATAAATCCATTCTATAGGATTGTAGAAGCTCATAAAATTATCAACAGATGTTAAAATCAATCTCTCATCAATCGTTCCCCGGACAACATTTAACGGTTCAAACTTTTCACATATTTTATTAAATATTAAAAGATTTTTTCTTTTTTTGATTTTGGGCGTACTTAATGACGGAAAAAGAGGAGAGACAGTATTTAGCAAATATACATGATTTAATATATATACGATTTTTCTATTACTTTCCTGTTTGCTATTCCAAGCCACATTATAAAGGATATTTAAGAACAAATTATCACAATCGCAGGTGCCAGCCAAGACGGCTACTTCACCACCGGTAACATCGCCTAAGGCATCATCAATGCTTTTAAATCCAGTTTTTATACTCATAATTTTATCCTTGATTATTCTGTTTATACCATATTGGGCAATATAAAATATATATACGACAAAATGAGACATATCATCAACAGTAGAATAGGCATTGAATAGCATTCCAGATTAATATTCTGTTTTCAAATTACGGATATTTTTTGCATAAAAAGACATTTGACAAGCACAATTAAAAAAGATAGGCATGAAGTAATGGAAAATAAAACCCAGTAAATAGAGAAAAAAATATGAAAAATATAAAAAATAAATTAATCTTAAAATATTGTAGCCTTCAGCAGGCTTTGGAATATATGATTTTTGCCAGGGAACCAGTTGATTATATACACGATAAAGAGCGAGCTAGCGTTGATAATGTTTTGAATGAAAAATATGCTGAATATAGACTACGTTTAAGAAACTTGATAGAAGATGGTTTACTGCCGGTTAAAGGAATTAGAGGCGAAATAGAAATATTTGACACACCAAAAGATAATCATTATGTGAAAATCAAACTTAATGATGGTAAGGTGATTAATTATCCATATAATGATTTTTATGAATATGATAATCCTGAAAATGTTTACCGAACAAAGTATCCTGTAGAAAAAATTTTTGAAACAAAAGGTAAAAATATAGATCGGGCTATAATAAAAGCGAATGAAATAGCCAGTTGTGATTTTGATTGGGTAGGTAATATTATTGCTCCTAATCTTGATTTTGCTGAAGATGTTTGGGGAGATGAAATTCTGGTTAAAACGATAGGATATGGATTTGTAGTTGTTGATTTTGAAAAACTGCAAAGTTTAGTTAAAAGCGAATATAAACCAACAACAGCAAGGGATCGAGAGAAAATAATTCACAAAATAGCGATTCGTCTTATCAAAAAGGAAATGAATTTTGCAGAAGCAGTTGAAATAATAGAACAAGATTTAAAAACGGGTAATTCTAGGCTAACTAGAGGTTGTTCTCGCACTAATATTAGAAGAGCACTTGAGACGGTTGTATTTCCAGACGGAAAAGCGTATTTGAAAAAAATGAATCGAGGCCCGAAAGCTTACGGCAAAAAAAATGATGAAAAAATATGTGCCGATATAGCAAAAAACATCCCCAAATATAGCTATAAAACTGAAAATTATAAAAAATAAATCACGTATAATCAATATGCTATTGTAATTCCAAAAAAATAATTTTGGAATTGCGATGATAATTTTTTTATTGCCAAAAATCCAATAATCTAATCTCAAGCAACATGAATTCGATTCGAGTTCGGATTGTGAAATCAAAAAGCTGTTTGGGGAATATTGGTGAAAAATTCGAGTATAGATTCAAAATCTGAAAAGTTCTTGACTCTTGAAATATCAGAGGAAGACATCAATGTCCTGACTTCACTTTTTGATGCTTTATATAAAATGGCTAAAAGCCATATGAAAGAGCTATTAAAAGCAGATTTTAAAGGAGGTGCAATAGAAAATGACAATTAGCCATGCTGTGTGTGACACAGTTGTGCTGATTATTGAGAAAGATAAATTTGAAATAAAGGACTTAGATAGCTTCACTCCGTCAGCAAGTTTGGTTTTTAGAAGTCGTAACTGTGGGACAGTTAGTTCATATCAAAATCCGTCAAAAAAGGATTTGAGAGAGCATAACTTCAAACCTTGTCTTACGCTTACTAAGAGCCCAAGAGTTGGGGGGATGAGTACAATCTTGAAAATATCAATGAGCTTGCCAAAATTAATCAAAGGTAACAACTTTGAAGAGGTTACGGATGCTGATTTTTCAGAAATTATTGATAAACTACAACAAAAACTTCAAGATATGTCGGTCATCGTATCCAAAGACACGCTGATTAATGCTCGTGTTTGTAAAGTCGATTATGCAAAAAATATCATACTTCCGAGAGGAGTAGATTGCTCTTTAATCATTAGTGAAATTGAGCATTCCGAATTTTCAAGGTCTCTAGATGTTGGACGCAGCGACTATCGCGATCAAGGACATTGTGCTCGCATTCACTGTAACGGATGGGAATTAGCTATTTATGACAAAATACGAGACGTATGTCAAGCTCAAAAGTCTGACAAAAGAGCCTTTGAAAAAGATTCTGCCTATCAAGGTATCAATCTTGATGCTTTTAACGGAATGTCAGTTTTACGTATTGAAACCCGTTTAAACTCAAGTGATCAGATACGGAAAATACTCTCCAAGGTCGGAGAACAGGTAGAAACGTTGAGTTTTTCTGCATTATTTTCCAGCAGGATTAGCTCAAAAATCAACGGATACTTCTGGGAGCAGGTGAAGAAAAATCGAAAGATTCTAGCTTTATCTCAGGATAATCCAGAGCTTTTATTTCGAAGACTCGCAAGTGATTTCAAGCCATTGCAAGCCCTTCAGTTAATGGGACTGTGGTGTGGATTGAAATGTGTCGGTTCTAGGGAGCTCAAATATATCTTGCGAAAATCAGTGACAATACCAAAACTAGTAAAAAAATTAAAAGCAATGGCAGCTTATAGCGATTGGAAAGAAGAAATTTTTGAAGTCATTCATGATGCCATAAGGGAAAACAAAGCTTTAATAATAGAGGAAAATTTACATGACAGAAAATATATTGTATGATGTACTAACCCCAATTGGGGAGCTGCTTAATGAAAATAAATTACCATTATGCGAAACTTATGTTAAAGAAAATGTGACCATTCGTACACTTCTATTGGGTGTTGTGACAAATCCTAAAAATGAAGAATTACTGCAAAATTACTTTATATCAGAATATCCGGAGCAAGAATTTTCTATTATTCCTGAGCATAGCCTGTGGAGTTATAGTTATTATACGCCCCCGCGACTGTTAGAGTTTTTAAATCTCATTTTGGAATATAGGCTACGCCATGACATGTTGCGCCTTTTTAGCTATGAAGAACTGATAAATTATCAAAAGGCATCGCATGTAGATCAATCAAGGATTGAAAGCGATTTGATTCATAAGAAATGGTTGAAATCAAAATATAGCCCCGAAAAAATATCCAAATTTTTTAAGCTGATCAACAAAGAGGGACAACGCATTTTCTCTTCTGATGGGACAGAGCAACATTATATTTTTCCAGAAAATTCTATCGCATATGAGAATTTGGTTGTGGTGACAGATTCAAAGGAATTAAAAATGCATCGCAAGTATTTTGACCGACTTAAAGGAGCAATCAACTGGAAATCCGCTGAAGTACGCGTCATTAAAAAAGCAGAAAAAGGGAAATTTAAAGTACTTTTAATCGAACAGCCTAACATAAAGTGCCGTATTATTTAATTCGTTGAAAAATTTTAAAAATTAACAGGCAATACTTATAAGGAGAAATATCATGCCCAGAATAAAAAAGATTCAATATAACCCCAAAGCGACCAACTGTATTTTGTGGATGAGAGTTTCCACGAGAGAACAGGAGGAGGGATATTCATTAGCCGCCCAAACAGAAAGATTGCGTGAATATTGTAAACATAAGAATTTAAACATTATCAAAGAATTTGAAATCGTTGAAAGCTCAACCAAGGGCGACCGAGAGGAATTTTATAAAATGATTAATTTTGTGAAAAAGCAAACAGGCTGTGTTGCTATTGTTTGTGACAAGGTTGACCGCTTACAGCGAAGTAGTATGAAAGAAGTGCCTGTGTTGGAAGAACTTCGAGCTAAAGGTAAGATAGAACTTCATTTCAGGGTTGAGAACCAAATCCTTGATATGCGATCAAATAGTTCGCAAATTATGGCATATCGCTGCTTTTTAATGATGGCTGAAAGTTATACGAATAATATCTCGGACAACGTCAAACGCAGCTATGAGCAAATGATTAAAGATGGAAAATGGGCTCATCATGCTCCTTATGGCTATATAAATACCAAAGGCAATGACGGCAAGCCGACGATTGTCCCCAATCCGGATACTGCTTGGATTGTCAAAGAGCTTTATAATAAATACGCTACAGGAAATTATAATCTTACCGATATGGTGAAAATGGCCGCTGAAATGGGATTCAGAACGGGAAAAGGGCGAAATATTAACAAGCAAACCATCAGAGATATTCTCGCTAATCGTTTTTATATTGGTGAGATGTATAATAAGGGGGATTACAATCCCCACATTTATGAACGTCTTATCCCGTTTGAAACCTTCAACAAGTGTCAGGAGGTACTTCAACGAAGAACTAATCATAAAACTCAAAAGCATACGCATTTATTCAAAGGGATGATTTTTTGCCAACGCTGTGGAACATTAATTACGACCGATAAGAAAAAAATCCGAGGCAAATATTATAGCTATTTAGTCTGCCCTAAGTGCAATAAACGCGTAAATGAAGACGTGGCGATAGGAGACGTTGAAAACATTCTGGAGAGGCTGAAATGCCTCTCTTCTTTCAATCTCGAGAAAGTGTTGGTAAAACTGGGAGCCAAAATAAAAAATGACACCAGGAGTGAACGAGAAGCCAAACAGAGTTATGAACGGAACCTAACTTTAACCCGAAAGAAAATTGACAATTTGTTGGACATGAAATTGGAGGGGAGTATTACACACGATCAATATGCCAAAAAACTGGATCAGTTGAAGCAAGATGAGAGATTTTTTATGGAAGGAATAAAAGAGTATTCTCATGTAGCCTCAAGTCAGGTAGATGAAGTTAACATATTGATAAACCTGATTTCTTGTGCAAAAGAGTTGTTCAATGTTTCGAAAAACGATGAAAAGCGGGAGATTTTGAAAATCCTTTTTTCGAAACAAGAATTTGATGGAAAAAATGTAGTGTTTTCAATAAGAAAGCCCATAGAGAAACTGCTCTCTATGGGCTCTCGTCAATTATGGCTGGGGTGGCTGGATTCGAACCAACGAATGTCGGCACCAAAAGCCGATGCCT
>USGC01000015.1 GCA_900554095.1 uncultured bacterium | reverse complement strand
AAGGAAGAGTGAGGAAAGTAAGGAGATTTATATGATACCTATTTTAGATTCAAAACGTCAATATGCGCAAATCGGCGCTGACGTGGAAAAAGCTGTTTGTGAAGTTTTGCGTTCAGGCTCTTACATTTTGGGCCCAAACACAAAAGCATTGGAAAGTGAATTAGCTGAATTCATCGGATGTAAATATACTGTGGGCTTAAATTCCGGTACTGACGCGCTTCATTTAGCACTTCGCGCAATGGATATCGGTCAAGGCGATGAGGTAATTACAACAGCTTTCACATTTGTTGCGACCACTGAAGCCATCGGGATTGTCGGTGCTAAACCGGTTTTTGTTGATATTGATAAGGACACGTTTAACATTGATGCATCTAAAATAGAAGCCGCTATTACACCGCGCACAAAAGCCATTATTCCGGTTCACTTGTACGGTCAGCCTTGCGATATGGATGTTATTATGGACGTTGCTAAACGCCACAATTTGAGAGTAATCGAAGATTGCTGCCAAGCTATCGGCGCTCTTTACAAAGGCAAAATGGTCGGAACTTTCGGTGATGCCGGCTGCTTAAGCTTCTATCCGACTAAAAACCTTGGCGGCATGGGCGACGGTGGTTTGTTAATGACTAACTCTGAAGAATTGAAAAACCGTGTTATTGCACTTAGAAACCATGGCGGAGCTGTTCGCTACTATCACGACGAAATCGGTGTAAACAGCCGTCTCGATGAAATTCAAGCAGCTATTTTGAGAGTTAAACTTCCTTACATCAAAGAATGGAATGAAAAAAGAAGAGCACACGCAAAATTCTACAATGAATTGTTCGCAAGCTGTTCTGATATCCAAACTCCTGTTGAATTAGACAATACATACTGTGTTTACCACCAATATACCGTAAAAGTTCCAAACCGCGACGAAGTTCACAAAATGCTTCAGGAAAACGGTATTGGTGCAATGCTTTATTATCCGGTGCCTTTACACCTTCAAAAAGTTCACAGCTACCTCGGCGTCGGAAAAGGCTCTTTGCCTCACACTGAAAAAAATACTGAACTTGTTATTTCTCTTCCGATGTTCCCTGAACTTACAGAAGATGAACAAAAAACAGTTGCTAAAACACTTATCGACTGTGTCGCAAAGTCTAAATCAAAAGTCAGTGTATAACAATAGCATTACAAGAAAAATCCTCCTATAAATAAGGAGGATTTTTTTTATATGTTTAATTTTTCTTTTCTAGTCTTTGGCACTTTCATATATTTATCATAAAACGAGCTTAGCAATCCCATTCCGCCCAACACTCCAACACATATCGCACTAACTTTCGCAACTGACATGTGTTTTAATTCATCCGGTCTTGGAATTATTGTCCAAGACTTTTTGAAGAACAAATCATCGGCATTTTTGAAAAATATTTTATCAATTATTTCATCTGCATCTTTGCCAAAGTTTTGTTTTATAGCAGTTTTAATATCGCCTACAACTTTTTCATAAGCTTGCTTCGGGCTGAGTCCACCGGCAGGGCTTTCACCAAAACAGCCAAGCGGAGCGTCTGTCCCGAATAGAATTCTATCCAAGGCATTTCTTTTTTGTAATTCCTTTATCAATTTAACCAAAGTCGGCTTATTACTTGAAGAAATCCCGTTGTTTGCCCAGTCAACCCAGGATATATCAACATAAAGTCTTGCATCTTTCTTGTCTATTGATTGAAGAAGCACATCCATTGCATGAACATGCGCCTGCTCATTACCTGCAGCCATGTGCCCTATTACCACCGGCAGGTCAGGGTATTCCTTTGCTGCCTGGTAAATAAACATTGGATTAGAATGGTGTTCATGAATTCTATTTGCATTTATTTTGTCCGGGTTCAATTCTGAATGAAATATAACCGGCAGTTTGTAACGGCGTGCTAGTCTGAAATACGGCCCGTAAGCATTACCATCTGCTTTTTTAGACAAGACCTCCGGATCAAACCTCAATCCGACAAATTTTATTTCACTTTTTCTCATCAAATTATTTATATTTTTTGCGTTTTCTACATCTGACGCAAAGCACTGCGCTATTGGGAAGTACCGTTCTGAATCCTGTTTACAGAATTCCAAAAGCGCCTTATTTGCTTCTATTTCGGCTTTATTTCTATCTAAACAAAGAGACGCATAATCCTCTTGTGTTAAGGGTACAATCTTATTTGTTTTTTTCTCTTGTTCTGCGATCTCGTTTTTCCTAATTTTATCTTCAACGCCTTTTTTAAAGAGCAGTTTTGCATTTATATCAAATGATGAAACAAGCATTTTAACAACATTATCTTGCTGACTTACGCCATTAACCTTTACATTAAGAGGGGAATGGGTAAAAGTATCCAAGTGAGATTTATTAAAATTTTGTACCGGCTGGAAGCCTGCGTATTTTCTAAAACCGCCTGTTGTTGCATAAGAATCAATAATTGAACCTTTAAATGCAATATTATGAATTTTATTTGTATTTACGATCATCAACGAACAAACCTCCTAAGTAATGATTGCCTTCTGCACGGCGTTGTAAGATTGTTTCAGCAACAGGTAAATGCCATTCAAATGCTTGCGCGGCTTTTTGGCATAAAAAACTGTTTGCATCATCGTTATTAGCCTCACAAATTTCCACTAAATTTGTATATAACTTGCTGAGGATTTTATACTTGTCGCCGTTATAAGACTTAGCTGAGGCTATTTCATTAATAAGAAAATTATATAATTCTTCAGCAGATTTCTTCTTGCCTTTTCTAAACCTTACTTCCGCCAAATTGCAAAGCACATCGACTTCCCTCTCATTGTTTACGTCAAGCCCTTTGAATTCAATTGCTTCCGCTGCTTCTTGATACCAATACTCTGCTTTATTCAATTTTTTTATATCGCGCCACTTTTCTGCTTCGTATGCATGGTCAACTATTATACGCGGAACACCGATTTTTTCTTCCTTAATCCATTCACGCAGAAGTTCATATTCAACATCACGCCTTATTGCATTGAATATCGAATAAGTTGCACCCCATAATGCCTTAACACTAGGTCTGCCATTTCTTTCGGCATCACCTTTCGGGTATATTATTTCATTAGAGCTGTTAATTCTAAAAAACTTGTTTAAAGAGGAATCAACAAAGTCCCCTCTTAAATTTAGTTTTCTACTGCGGATTTCCTCATCACTGAAAACCCCGTAAATCCAGAACAGCTTATCACTAAACCTACTTAAATCTTCATTATTATAAAGAGCTCTTTTAAACTCGTATGTGGTAGCGCCATCCGCAATAACTCCGCTGTCAGATTTTAAACCGACAAAACGCGTAAGAGTTTCAATTTCAGGATCATTTGGGAACTCAGATAAAGGATATTGATTAGTTTTCATATCCTTAAAACTAAAGCCTTTAAGGTTGTTATCCGCATCTCTTACCGGGGAAACATTTATAAAGCCGGAAGCACCGTCGTTAATAGTTGCATCATACGCAGAAAGCGGGTGATCTGTTATTCCGTCAGTTTCTTTTAAGTTTACAACTTTTACGTTACGCGCAAGTGCCAGAAGGTTTAAATCATACCACCCTTTGTTATGAATATCTTCCAAACAGTAATGCATTGAATAATTTTCATCCCAATTAGTACCCATGAATTTTTCGAGTTCTTCATTTTGGTTATGCTCATTCGCCATCCACTTCAAAGACTTATAAGAAGGCAGCTCTACAGGGATATAAACCTTTCTAGTTTTAAGCTTGTTAATTTGTTCTATAACGCCATAGGCGTATTCTATTCCGAACCCTTCAGGATCTAATTCTTTAATACTGCTTGAGTCTTTATTTCGGTAAAGATAGCCGAGTTCTTCTAACAGTCTATCTCTATATTGCAGGACCGTTTCTGGCGTAAGCTTCAACGGCTTTTCATGGAACTCATCCTCCCACCCTATAAACCTGCCGATATTCATTATAGGAACAGAGGCCTCAACTGGAATTGCGACAAATGAATCTTTATTCACAAGATTTTTTTCATTAATTAATTTAAGTTGTTGTTCAAGAGCTTGAAGCGGCTTCATGTTGGAATTTTTCATCTCTTGATCATAGTTGTGCGTTACGACATAAACACTATCATCAAATGTTTTAGTTAAATATTTCATATAATGAAGGTCATTACCGGCGCCTACTATATGAACATCTTTCCCCATAAATGACACTTGTAGAGGCAGCGGCACGGAAACACTGTTAGATTTGATAAAAACATCACTCATAGCACTGCTCGTTTTTACCCTTTGCTGTTTAGTCCGATTTTGAAAATTTAATTGATACGCGCTCAACGTTGAACTTATTGGATTAATTTTCATGATACACTTTCATTTTTTCATTAATACCCATACATACTTAAACCTATAAATAAAATATTTGCTAGCAATAAGTCTATTTTTTATAAAAAGTTTACAAAAAATAACAAAAAAAAAAACGGAAATTGATATTTCCGTTTTTTTTAAGCCCACGCTATTTCTGTACGCCTTATTGGCACCTCGATTTTCTCACCGAATTCGTTAACTTTTTCCACTGTCGTTTTTCCTATAAAGCCTATCGCATCGGGATTAGGGGCAAAAGGGTTGGCAAGCCAGTTTTTGCCTACAAGATTAGAGCTGCTTTTGGTAATATTGCTCTGGCTCCAGTAATCACGATTTGGAACATATCTTTTAGACTCATCTGGTTTTGCGATTTGCGACGGGTCATAGATATTGTTCATACCGTACTGCGCATCGGTTCGCATCGACGCATTTATTGGAGATATGGCACTTTGATTGTACTGCTCGCGCATGTTTAAATCCTTTGTATTTATACCCTCATATATAAAAAGTATATACTTTTAAAAAAATTGCTAATTCATAGTGTTTTATCTTTACATATGTTTACAATAATCCCATACCCAAATTTTCAAGAATATAACATTTATATTAAGTTTTGTAAAGTGTAAATTCTACACTATATTTGGATTTTCAGAATTCCTTGAAAAAAGATTAAAACAACTAGTTGACATTTAAAATCTTGTATGCAATAATAAGGACATAAGATTTAAGTGTAGTCGAAACACTAAATATAAATAGATTCATTAACCCCAAAAACATATAAACTCCTAAATAATAAACACTAAAAGAGACCATTAGGATGCAGAAAACGACCCACTCAGCAATGAGTGGTTTTTTTTATACTTTATAATCTATCCCGTGTTTTTTGAATAAATTATTATAAAAGCAAGCGCTACGCTTTATTGACGGGTAATTCAAGGTCATTGGGATATCTTCTGCAAACTTTGCTAAATACCACCTCTGTTTATTCTGTTGAATATAATATGTTACAAATTTATTAATTTCAGCGATTAAATTTTTGTTATAACTTAAACAATCTTGATTTTTAACCGTTTCCAACAATATTTTAGCTTTATCCGCAAAGCCTTTTACGCTATTTTCATTTGAGCTTATAAAGGAAAGAACTTGTTCAATATCTTCATTTTCAGAAAAATTCGGGCGCAAGCCGTATTTAAAATGAAACAAAACAGCTTGAGGTTTAGACCAAATATCCGTTTTGTTCAAATTATTCGCATCCATTTGCATAATACTTACCAGACGCATAATTTCACCAATACCTTTATCTCTATAATCAGACATTGTCTCTATACAGCCTCCATCTAAAGTAGACGTGAGTTTATGCAGTTTATAAGTATGTGAACCAATTATTTTACCTCTTTTATTCATAATCCTCGTTTTATGAATATAAAAATCATCCATGAGATTACATCCGACCTCTGCAAAGCAAATATTATCTTTTGTTTTCACCGGAATTTTTTCAAGATAATGATAGCCGTCTTCCAACCTAAACTTTACCGGCGCAAAGAGTTGAGGCTGTTTATTAAATCTATTGATTATACTTGATATATTAAACATACTATTGCAAAACTTGTAAATACAATTTTTTGCTATTACAATACCCCGGCTTGAAAAAGCCAAAGGAATTATGCCTGATGGATATTCCCGTTCAGACGACAAAGTCAATCAAAATTGTTCAACAACCGGAGCCGGAACCTACTGCGCTGCAAAAATTGTTCGCGACGGCTGGAAAATTAATGACGATTATCCGTTTAAATAATTAGTGTATAACTATCAAATTTCTGGTAAAATTCTCGTCTAACGGAAGTTCGTATTCAATAACCTCTGCAACGTTAAATGAAAACTGCTTCAATACAGGCAAAGCGTCTTTAATTTCATCATCGGTTTTTCTGGACTTATAGGCTATGAAATAACCTTTTTTAGCCAAAAGAGGTGCTGCATATTTTGTAATTACGCTCAAAGGCGCAACGGCACGCGATGTAATAATATCGTAACTACCTTTAATATTTTCCGCTCTGCCGCAAATTGTCGTGAGATTTTTTATATCAAGTTTTAGTTTGATATTTTCTATGGCGTTAATTTTCTTTCTTATGCTGTCAAGCGCGCACACCTGCAAGTCCGGATAGACAAGCGCAACGGGAACTGCCGGGAAACCTCCGCCGGTTCCGATATCAAGCATGGTTTTTCCTTTTTCGTACTTTTCAAAAAACTTTCCGATTGCAAGACTGTCAAATATATGCTTTTCCCATAAAAACTTCTCTTCATTTTTAGAAATTAAATTCACCTTAGAATTTTCTATCAAAAACGCGTCAATGTAATCTTTGAAATCTTCTCTATTTATTTTCATAAACCTCTTCCATTCCAAGCTGCGCTTTTAGTGATAAAATGCGCGCATCTATTTTTTTACGATTTTCTTCTTTCAGCTTTGAATAAACATTATTTTTCACCATCATATAATATTCAAGCGCTTTTGCGGGGTCTAATTTTCGGAAATATTCAGCAAGTTTTAGCGCAGGAACATAAATCGAATTAAAAATTTTATCTTCTTTATCTATTTTTACGCTTTCCTCATAAAACTTCATAGCAGCATCAACACTTCCGGCCTCCTCATAAATCAAACCTAAATTTGAATAACAGCTTGATAAATGAGGATTAAATTTTTTATCTATTTCAAGACATTTTTTGTAATAGATGACAGCCTGCTTAGTTTGATTAATATCATCGTTTGCAATGGCGAATTTGAAGTAAAGAGATGCTAAAAGGCTCTTATCATCACAATCTTGAGCCAATTCTACAGCACGGTTGTAATAACGGTATGCTTGATTTAAATCTTCCTCACAAAGGTCTGCTAATGCAATGAAAGCTTTTATATAAATATCAGACGAAAGATTTTGTTGTTCAATAATCTCCTGCAAAAGCTCTTTAGCTTTATCTCTTTTAAAAGTTATATAAAAAATATTTGCAATTTCTAATTTTATATCAGCAACTTTTTCACGGTCAGAATTTTTTTCATACAACTTCAATGCACATTCAAAATACTTCAATGCATTGAACCAGTCCGAAAGGTTTTTATAATTTTGCGCAAGCTTTAAGTTTAATATTGGAAGGAAAATGCTGTAGTTATCGTCTTTTTCAAGAGTAAGAGCTCGATGATAAATCATTATACAGCGTTTGTAGTTATAATTATTTTCCTCTTGTTTCGCTAAGTTCACCAACTCGACAAGCGAAAGATTGTTTTCGCGCTCAATTTCCCTCATCTGTTCCTCTGAAAAGCTTAGAAATTCATTTATTGAATTTGCAATACCTGTTAGAATTTCGTTTTCACTTTCTTCACTTTCAAAAATGAATTTAATACTTTGAATTTCTTTTTTACATTCAGACGGTTCTTGCGCTTGAGGTTCAGTCTCTTGGGGCTGTTGCTGGATCTTGGGCACAAAGACAGGCTTTTTGGGTAAAAACATTCTGTGATATTCAATCTCAGCCCTCATAGTGGCGCGCGATATCAACAAGTCTCTTTCAAAAGGTTTTAGAGGAAGCTGAGTATTGTATAAATCAACACAAGATTTATGAATTTTTACTGCAACATTCGCAGGTATTGAATTTTGCGCAATTTCTTTATAGTAATCTTGCAAATATATCATCTCGCCGTCTTTGGAAAGAATCATGTTTTCAAGAAAAAATTCTATTTTTCTTTCATCATAAAGGTTCAGTGTTTTTAAAAGCTTCACGCTGACAGGATGCCTCATAATCGTTAAGAACCTGAACAAGTGCCCACTTACAGGATCTACAAAAGCCAAAGCTTCTCTTAATATAAAATCGTTGTATGACAAAAAGCTCTTGGTAAAACCGTTTAAAAAGTCAAACAGAGTAAGCCCTCTAAGCATCATAATCCTGACAGCCATTGAAACATAAAAATAATATCCTCTTGTATATTTATAAAGCTCATCTGAAGCCGGGCCTATAAGTTTTATATCAAAAGAGCGAAGGTACTTTTCATATAAATTTTTTTCAAAAGCAAGAACAGATACAATTTCATAATTTACCCTGTTGTCAAAGTCTTCATAATCAAATCTGCGCGAAATTATTATTGTCTTTGCTTTACCTAATTTTGAAATATGCTCTAAAAAATCAACAACTGCTCCCTTATTTTCTTTTAAAACTTCTTCAAATGAATCTATAACAATTACAACAGGTTTATTAATTGAATGGAAATATGCACTGATTTTTTGTACAAAGTTTTCAGATTTGGTTTTAGGCGGTGTAATCCTCCCTTCATCAGCCAAAACACGTAATTCTTCAAAAAAAGCGAGCAGTATATCATCAAGAATTGTTGTTTCATAACAGTTATATCTTAATACCACTACATCAGTGTTTAAAAATGTAAGGAAGTGTTCAACCACAAGAGACTTGCCTGTGCCTAAAAAACCGTTCAAAAGCATCAAAGGTGTCCCGTTTGATTTAAAAAATTCAAAAAGTTTTTCAATCTGCTTTGAATTATTTTCAATGAAAAATTGGTTAACTTTTGAAATATCATTTTTCAAAAGCAGTTTTTTATCAGCATAATCATCAATAAAAGAATATTCCATAGAAAAATTTTAATAGATTTTGAAAATTTTTGCAAATTTTATTTTACATAATTGCACAAAATATTTTTTGATAGTAAAATGTAATTAGTGAACTTAGGGGAAAAAGATGGAATTTTTCAGAAAACATCAAAAATTAATAATCGGCATTATCGCAGTAACATTTATCGCATGGACTGTCGGTTTAATGATGTTACCTCTTTTATTTAAATAGGTAAATAGTGGATATAAATAAAATAGTCAAAAAATTATTTATAGCTTTTTTGGCGGTGTCATCAGCAGTATTCATATTGACGCCGCAGATGTCTTATGCATCACAAGCCTCGATTGCAAAAAAACAAAAACAGACAAGAGAAAAAATTAAAAGGCTTAAAGTCCTTGAAAACCTTGAAAAAAACAAGCTTTACAAAAACCAGCAAAAACTTGAAACAACTTCAAGTAACCTGGTGAATTCAAAAGCACAGATGAACACAATGCAGTCCCGCCTTAACCAGATGGAAAGCGAGCTTGCCCAGTCCCAAAAAGAATTTACAGCAATGGACACCCAGCTTAAATACCGCATCAGACAGGTTTTTAAATCGCAGCGTCTTGGGATGTTTGAACTTATCTTATCAGCAAAAGATTTAAACTCTCTTTTAGATATAGTTTATTTTGAAAGAATTATAATCAAACGCGATTACCAAAAAATGATGGCAATACGTGTTAAAGCAACTAAATTAGCCAAAATGAAGCAGGATATTGAAATCCAAAAACGCTACCTTGCTCAGTCTATTCAAAATATTAATGCTCAGCAAAAAACTATTCAACGAGCAATTGCCCAAAACCAAAGCATGATTAACAAGCTCAAAACAGACAGGCGCTACTATGAAAGAACAGAACAAGAGTTAGCACGCCAATCAGATAATTTACAGCGTATGATTAGCAAAGGCTACGGCAATTCAACAGTTAAAGTAACATCCGCAGGTTTTATGAAACCTATAGCAGGCCGTATAACGTCCCCGTTTGGCTGGAGAACCCACCCAATATTTAACAGCCGTACATTCCACTCTGGTGTTGACATCGGCGGACCAAATTACGGAAGCATCCGCGCAGCAAACTCAGGTAAAGTTATTTATTCCGGATGGTACGGAGGCTATGGAAAAGTTGTAATTATTGACCACGGAATTGTTTCAGGCAAACCAACGACAACTTTATATGCCCACATGTCCACAATAAAAGTCAGCAACGGACAAAGCGTTGCTAAAGGCCAAGTAATCGGTCTTGAAGGAACAACAGGTTACTCAACCGGGCCGCACTGCCACTTTGAAGTGCGTATCAACGGAAAACCTAACAATCCGCTTAATTACATCTAAATCGAATATAAGGAATTAAATTGAAAAAATTAGTCATCATATCTTTAATATCATTAATGTTTATACCGCCGACTTCAGCCGCAGGCTTTACTGAAGCATCGGCAGAAGGCGCTGTAATTAAAAGCCCTGAAAAAACAAAAGAACAAATTGAACTTGAAAATATTCAGGAATTTTTCTTTGAAACACCCCTGACTTCTACCCCGGAAGTTAAATATATTAATACAGCTCCCCCAACCTACGGCCCTGGAGGCGAAAGCAGCAACACAAGCAAAAGAATGCCGCTTTTTAAACAAATGAGAATTAAAATAACAAACTATTACAAAATCAAAGCCCATAACAGAGATTTAAAACAGAAAGAAATAGAAGAAAAGGAGCTTCTTGAACTTGAAGACGAAGAATCAACGCTTTTACAAGATATTCAAAAAGAAAATCTTCACACATCATCAGATGTAAACGAAGATAAAGACATCAAAGAAAAAAATTTCAGCTTCTTTAAAAGAAAGAATTACGCAGTCAAAAAACAAACAGAAAAACAAAAAGAAGAACATGAAGTTGAAGTTTCTGACAAAACTAAATCTGATGAAAGCATTGAACTCCAAGGCGGTGTAACACAATTAGAAGCAGAAAAAGATGTTCAGCTTGATTGTGAAATAATAAATTACTTGCCTGAACGCGGTGAGATGGAAGCATTAGGGCATCCAGTACTGTATTTCCCGCCGCAAAATACAACACTTAAGGCTGATAGAATAACTTACAATGTTGTAACAAATGTTATCAAAGCTTTTGATAATGTTGAATTAATCCGCGACGGCAACACTATGTACGGAGATTATCTGCAAATAAACATGAATGAAGAAAATTCATTTATGACCAACATGAAAGCAGATCAAGCTAAACTTATAATAAATGCTAAAGTCGTAAATGCTTCTGACGATCTTGCAATTCTGGAACAAGGAAATATTACCTCTGAAGATCACTATATCATGAAATTTCTAACTCAATTTATGTCTGCAAGAGTTGATTTAATGGTTATTCCGGAAGCAGTTCAGTCTCACATCTCTGACTTTAGCGACGACAAATCAAATATAAAAATAGTTGCTAAAGAAATTCACGTTAATGCAAAAAAAACAAATGACGTTGTTACAGCTAAGCAAGGCACAGTTTACTATGCAGGGAAAAAATTGTTTAATTTCCCTTCATTTACGGCACACACAAATAAAGAACACAACTATTTTGAAGCCAATTACCCCGAATTCGGATCAAAAGCAAGATTAGGTATGTTCTTTGGCCCCGGCTTTGTATTTGATACACCTTTTGGCGGAACATTAAAACTTATGCCTTTATTAAATTATAAAGACGGATTTGGATTTGGCGGCGGGTTAAAATACCGCAGCGCGACCAATTTAACTCAAATGGCTTACGGCTCTGCCGAGAATGTTTTTGTATTAAGAGGTAAACAATTCCTTGATGACAAATTGTTCTTGCAATATGGTGTAAATTCATATATGAACGACTGGTGGATGGGACAAAGAATGGCAAAATATCTGGCTGAATTTGTCTATCACGATGTAAAAGAAATACCGGGATTTATGGGCCCTAATAGAGGTTTAAGATTTTCACACCGTATTGGTGCTGGTTATATGCAGGATACAGATGTAAACCGTTTCGATGAACAACATATGAAATCTTCTGAAATGGGTACAACTCGTTTCAAATACATGGCTGAAATCTATCAAAACTTGTATTCATATAACAATCCGCAAAAACATTTCATGGGAAGCTTGGGGCTTATGCTGCAAGGTTCAGCCGCATTATATGGAACAGGCGACACTCAAATGGTCGGAAGAATAGGCCCTTGGATTCACACCCAATATAAGTATTGGATGCAGGATATAGGCTACTTTATGTCAACCTATGATGATCATACGCCAATGCCGCGTTATGATACCTATCGCTACGGAAGATCAAATGTACTCATCAGAGAAGCTATTCGTTTGAATAAATATTTAACCGTTGCATGGGCCGGCCAAATAAACTTGACAGACGACGCGCCTAACGGAAAAATGTTCCAAGAAAACGCATTCATATTTTCTGTAGGCCCGGATGATTTTAAAGTAAATGTCGGATATGACTTTATGAGACAGCAGACATATTTTTCACTCGCTATGGCGTTAGATATGAAAGGTTCCTCTATAGAATACGACAAAATGAAAGTTAAGCACCCGGATAAGATTGGAAAAAGTGATAAAACTTACGTAAAAGAGGTAACCTTTGAAGACTCAAATGCTGTAAGAAAACCGCCTAAACGGGTTCATGCAGAAGTTATAAATATTGAAGATCCGAACAAAGAACAATTATGACAGACATACAGGCAATAAAAAATGAATTAATTAAATATGGCAAACGCGCCGGTGAAAAGAATTTTACACCGGGGACCTCCGGCAATATGTCAGCTCGTTTGAATGACAAAATCCTCATCACAACATCAGGTTCAGCCAATGAATATCTTGAAGATGACGAAATTGTCTTGATAGATTTTTGCGGAAATCTCATAGAAGGAAGCAAAAGACCTTCAAGTGAAAAAATGCTGCACATCGAATATTACAAACAAAGGCCGGATATCAATTATATTTTACATATGCACACGCCTTGCCTGAGCGCCTTTGCGTCTTGCGGCATGGCCCTTGATGAGCCTGTAATGCCCGAAAATGTTTTTTACTTTGGACAAATACCGCTGGCTGAATACGGCCTTCCATCTTCAAATGATTTGGTAGAGAAAACTGCGAAATATTTTAAAGAGTATAACGTAATTATGATGGCAAATCATGGCATGGTTTCTGCCGGAAAAACTTTGAAAGAAGCATATCTGAATTTAGAATTAGCAGAAAGTTACGCTCAAGTGATTTTGAACACCAAAATCCTGGGCGGCGCAGTTCTTCTGAATGAACAGCAAGTTGAAGAAATAAATTCTTTAAAAAAATAATTGTGGTAAAATAGGAATTAGCTAAAAGGAAAAATAACAGTGTCAATAATGTTAGAAAACAAACAAGGATTAATAGCCGGAGATGGAACACTACCCGTCAAAATGGCTCAGTATGCAAAAGAAAACGGCTTTGATGTCGTATGTATTTCGCTTTCTAAAGAAAACCGAAGCAAATTAAAAAAATATTGCTCAAAAGTTTACGACTGCCACCCGGGTGAAGTAAACAAAATTGAAAATATTCTAAAAACAGAAGAAATAAAACAAGCAACATTTTTAGGCAAAGTGCATAAGCGCGTACTTTTACAGCTTTATAAATTTGACACCCGCGCAATTGAAATCATTAAAACAATGAAAAGATTAAACGATGATGAAGTCATGCTTTTGATTGTAAAAGAATTTGAAAAAATCGGAGTAACTGTTTTAGATCAAACAATTTTTATAAAAAACCTTATGATACCAGCCGGTGTTTTAGGCAAACATAAACCCACAGCAGAGCAGTTAGAAGATGTTAATTACGGGTTCTGGCTTGCAAAAGAAATGGGCAAAATCGACGTGGGACAATCAGTTGTAATAAAAGACAAAATGGCTATGGCAGTTGAAGCAATCGAAGGTACTGACATGTGCATTAAACGCGGAGCAAAACTTGCCAAGACACATGCGTGCGTTATAAAAGTTGCAAAACCAAAACAGGATAAACGTTTTGATATTCCGGCTGTTGGTCTGCGAACTTTAAAAACAATGAAAAGATATAAAGCCTCCCTTCTTGCAGTTGAAGCAAATGAAACAATTATAGTCGATCAGGAAGCTGTTATAAAATTTGCTGATGAAAATAATATCGTATTAATGGCGGTTAATTCATGAAAAAAATCTTTATAATAACAGGCGAATACTCCGGTGATATTCATGCTTCAAATGTCGCAAAAAGATTAAAAGAACTTCATCCTGACATTATGATAGAAGGTGTTGGCGGAGATAATTTGAAATCCGTTGGAGTCAAATTATTTTCAGATCAAAAGAAAATGGGTGCCATGGGGCTTACGCCGGCTATTGTATTAAATCACTTTGTTTTAGGAAAACATATCGTTGATTATTTGACACGAGAATATAAGCCGGATCTGGTAATTTTGATTGATTACGGCACTTTTAATTTAAACATAGCAAAAGTTTTAAAAAAAGCTAAAATCAAAACATTTTATTATATCCCCCCGCAAATCTGGGCGAGCCGCAAATGGCGGATTAACACTGTCAAAAAAAATATTGATGAAGTTTTATGCATTTTTCCGTTTGAAAAAGAGCTTTATGAAAGCCACGGGATAAAAACGCATTACTGCGGACATCCGCTTGTATCGCAGCTTCCACCAAAAGCCGATAGAGATGTTTTTTTTGAAAAGTACAACCTTGATAAAAATAAAAAACTAATTTCTATTTTCCCGGGCTCAAGGCCGTTTGAATTAAAAAACCTGATGAACGTTTTTATTAAAACAGCAAAAAATCTGCAAAGCCGCCATCCGGATTTACAATTTTGCATTTCGCATGCTCCGAATTTAGATGACAAAGTTTTTGATAAATATTTGAAAAACACGGATTTCAAAGTTATAAAAGGGGACAATCAGGCACTTTTAAGCGTATCAGATGCATTAATTCTTGCCTCCGGCACTGTGGCGCTTGAAGCAGCTATTTACAATACACCTATGATTATTGCATACAGAGGCCCGTGGCTTTTCTATCTTGTATATCTTATTGTAAGATGTATAAAGATGGTTTCGCTGCCTAACATAATTGCTAATAAAATTATTGTTCCGGAAATTCTCCAAGGTGCTGTAAAGGTTGAAAATATAACTTACGAAATCGAACGGCTTTTATACGAGAGAAAATACCGTGATGAAAATATTAGAGAATTATCAAAAGTTAAAGCACTTTTATCAGATAAGGTTTCTTCTGATGAGGCGGCGGGCGAAATAAGCCGCTCGCTATACTCGTAACATTTTGTTACTTTATACGTAAATTAAGCAATAATCTCTTTTTACAGGCGTTTATAGATATACAGGTAGTTGTATGGGAATTAATCAAGTATCTCAAAACAGTATAAACGCTAAAAACCCTTTTGCTGAATTTGGTTCAAAGCCAAACGGATACTACTTTGTTACGCCGCAAAATCAGCCTGACACGTTTACGCCAAAAACTCAAAAAGAAAAAAAGAAAATGTCTTTTGGTGCAAAAATCGCCCTCTCAGCATTGTCTGCGGGTGCTACGGTTCTGCTTTTAATGAAAGGACTTCCCAAGGGCGCATACAAAAAGCTTGACCAATTGAGCGAAAAACTTCAAACAAAATTTTTAAATGAAAAAGCAAAAGGTAATTTAAACAAATTAAGTGAATTTTATTCATTTTCGCTAAATAAACTCTCCTCGTTTCTGGGTAAGTCAAAAGCAATCAACAACTTCGTTTCAATCAAAGACATAACATTTGAAAAAATAATGTCAAAAAATAAATATACGCAAAAAATTCACAGAAAAATAACCGAAGTTTACGAGAGCATCGGACGCCGTACTGTAAACAAAACTTTTGATAAAACAAAAACAAATATTTTTGCACTATTCCAAAAGTTTGAAGATGCAGACGATATCCTTTTGTCAAAACGCGCTAATGAAGTTTTGGAGATTAACGGTGTAAAGAAAACTGTTCAAGAGTGGATTGATGAGGATATTGAACTGCTGAAAAAAAGTATAAGCAGGACTTGGAATACTAATTTCGGCAAATCCAGACGGGAAGCTAGATTTAAGCAAATTCAATCTGCTGTAAAAAATCTATCAGATGAAGTTTGGGAAGAAACAGGCGGGCACTGGCGCAACACAACCAAAAGAGAATTATACGAAACTTTTATTGCAGAAGAAAAACTCGCTGACAAAAAAACTGCCCTTATTAAAGCAGCAAAGCAAGCCCGATCACAAATAACAAGAGATGTAAACGACAATTACAAAGATGTTACAAATATTCTCGATAATATTACAACTTCAATTAATTTAAAAGACGCAAAATCGCGCGCAATTATTCAAGAAATCCGCAACATTTTATCGGATTATAAAAAGCTTAGCGGCATCAGCGAAATAGAACAAAGACCAATAATTAATCAAAAAATAATCCAAAAAGTAAACGATCTTTTGGAGCAGGTAAACAGCACAAAAGCTACTTTTAAATACAATAGTAAAGTTTTAAACAGAATAAATAGCAATACAAAAGACATTACACAAATCGTTAATAGCGACAAAAAAGGTGATATGCAGGAAATCTTGACTATTTATAAGCACATTTTCGGAAAAGACAGTCAAGAATACTTGCAGTTAAAATCTGCTGTAAGAGCTACCTCTGATAAAATAGACAGTGCAATATTAATGGAAACAGACCAATTCTTTGATATGATGAGGGATTTAAAACTTGGTTCAGCTCCAACAGATATTTTGACAATACTTGCAGCCATAGGCGGTATAGGTATAGGCCTTTCAAAATCAGAGAACAAAGATGAAAAATATTCTGTTCTATTACAAGCAGGAATACCTGCAATAGGCGCAATAGCAACATCACTTTATTTTTCAGCAAGTCTGGTCTCCGGAGGCAAATCAATGCTTTATGGTGCACTATCCGGTCTTTTAATAAGCAAAGCCGGGCAAAAACTCGATGAATCACGCAAAAAATATTTTCCGGTAAACGAAACTGTTAAAAAATAATTTTTTTGTTATAATTCTTTTCGGAACAAAAATAACAGGATTTTTATGGATACAACAACAATAAGAGAAAATTTAGAACAAAAAGAGATTGATACATTATCCGAATTTGCAACAAAAAGCAAATTTTCTAAAGGCAGAAAAATGGCAGAAGATGAATGCGCACTGCGAACAAAATTCCAGCGCGACCGTGATAGAATTTTGCATTCAAAAGCTTTCCGCCGATTAAAACACAAAACACAAGTTTTCTTATCACCATTTGACGATCATTTTAGAACACGGCTTACACACACTCTGGAGGTTTCGCAAATCGCACGAACGATTACGCGCGCATTGAACTTAAACGAAGATTTAGCAGAAGCAATTGCGCTCGGTCATGATCTGGGTCATACGCCATTCGGACACTGCGGCGAAGGCGTTTTAAATGAAATTGTTAAAGGCGGTTTTCACCATAATATTCAAAGCGTTCGAGTGGTTGAGGTGCTGGAGAATTTAAATTTATGCCAAGAAACCATTGACGGAATATTGACGCATACCTGGGGTTACAAGCCGACAACGCCTGAGGCGCAAATAGTTCAGCTTGCCGATAAAATTGCTTACATTAACCACGACATCGAAGACTCAATCCGTGCCGGAATTATCTCTGAAAGCGACTTGCCTAAAGACTGTATAAATTACTTTTCTTCAAATCAAAGCCAGCGTCTAAATAAAATGATTACTGAAATTGTTACAAATTCTATTAACAAACCCAGCGTTACAATGAGTGAAGAAGGCTGGCATTATACAACCGAACTTCGCAAATGGATGTTTGAAAATGTTTACATGGATTCTCCAGCCAAACTTGAAGAAAAAAAGGCGCGCCGCGTTATAAAAGAACTTTTTTATCTCTACAGCGAAAAGCTTAAAAATGTTTGTGAAGAAAGCAAAGTTGAACGCATTGTAACAGATTACATTTCCGGAATGACTGATCGGTATGCAATTGAAAAATATAAAGAAAACTTCATTCCAACAGGTTTTCACACAAGTTCAAAAGAGGATTACCTATATCGGCTTGCCGGAGTTATCAGCCACTGTGAAGAAAAATAACACCCTTTCAGGCAATTTATAATTATCTATCAAATAATAATATAAATTGTATGAAAGAAATTCTTACAGCTAATATATCAAAGCAAACTTCCAGAATAGCGCTTTTGATATTTATTATCTTATGTGTCATTCTTTATTTTTACAGAATGACAACTTACACATTTTTAATCGTTGAATTCAACGATGCTCGCCCGGTTAGAAATAAAATTCCGGTTTACTATAAAGGTTACAGAGTTGGTAAGGTTGAAAAAATTAAGCCCAATAAAGACTTTACCTCTACTATGGTTTACATTGTGCTTTACACGCCGCATATAAAACTTCCGGGCAATACAACGGCTCTTCTAACCAGAGAAAAAAGAGACAGAAACGAATTTGATTTTATTAATTTAATTTATCCGGAACATCCTTCTGAAACATTTTTGAAAAACGGCGACAGATTAACAGGGTTTGCAACAGTTGATATTCAAGACTTTTTCTCGCAGAAGGCCAAATCCGGAGAATTGGATATTATGAAAAATAATATTAACGGACTTCTTACAAGTTTAACCGATACAGCAGAGGCGCTTACAGGACTTTTTCAAATATTACAAGACACTGTTAACGAAAACCGCCCAAACATCAAAACTACAACCACAAATCTTGCCTCAATGTCTGACAACTTAAAACTATTTTCAAAAAAGCTTAACAACTCAATAAATGAAAAACAGTTAAAAAATACTTTATCCAATGTTGACGCAACGTCAGGCAGCGTTGTAATAACAAGCAAAAACTTGGAAGACATTACAAAAAACATAGACGCGATTACCGGCAGTGTAAACACTTCAATGCCTCAGGTTACTACCTCTCTGAGCACAACCGAACGTATTGTCAAAAATGTTGAAGAAATTACAACCGGAATAAATTGCACATTAAGACAAAGCTTTGGCGGATTAAGATTAATCTTCGGCAAGCCAATCAAAATGACACCTTGCAAGTGTATTCCGAATTGCAAAAATACTCCTAAATAATTGCTTAATGCCAAACATTGTTTTCAATTTTGCCTTCTACAAATGAATTAATATTTTTCATCATAGTAGTTAAAATTCTATTAATTGCTTCGTATGAATCATAAGCAATATGCGGTGTAACAATAACATTTTCTAATTTTAAAATACTGTTGTTTAATACGGTTTTCTGCAAAGACTGTGTTGTCATTCTTCCGATATCAACTAAATAATCCGGATCTACAAGGGTTTCTTCGCTTTCTAAAACATCCAATCCCGCAGCACAAATTTTTCTGTTAACAAGTGCATTATAAAGCGCCTGTGTATCAACTAATTCACCGCGAGCAGTGTTAATCAGAATTGAATTCGGCTTCATCTTATTGAAAACTTCTTCATTAAACATATGATAATTGTCTTTGGTCAGCGGTGAGTGAAGCGAAATTATATCTGAAT
>USGC01000014.1 GCA_900554095.1 uncultured bacterium | reverse complement strand
ACGGCAGCCGTACCATGGGTATTTCAGGCTGGTTGAAAGACTTGGGTTTGATAAAATAAATACTTGTCTGAAACGAAAAACCGGACACGCTCTTTCTGCCTGATTGAACAAACCTGTTGAAAAGAAAAGAACATGAACAAATATCGTTACTTAAGAGCCGGAGCCGCCGTTATCATCGGCATTCTGAGCGTTTCTGCCTTTGCCGGACTGTTTTATCCGCTCAAAATATTTGACCTTCAGCCGACTGCTTTGTTACAGCGCGTTTTAGTCGACTTTTCGCTTTTCGCGGTGATTTTAGCCGCAGCGCTCGTGTTTTTCACTTTTCTTTTCGGACGAATATATTGTTCTGTACTTTGCCCGCTCGGTTTGTATCAGGAATTTCTAATGCTCCTTTTCCGACGCCGCACCGGATTCCGACCAAACCGCCCCTACAAATATTTCCTTGCCGCTCTGGTTTTCGGCGCCTTAATCGGCGGAACGGCCGTTCTTGTCCGCCTGATTGATCCATATACACTGTTCGGTTCTGCCGCCGGCAGTGCCTGGCTCGGTCTCAGCATATCAGCTCTGCTGGCTGTTCTCGTCTGGTTCAGAGGACGTCTCTTTTGCAGCAACATCTGCCCTGTCGGCGCTGTTTTGGGCATAATATCCAAACACGCCGTTAATAAAATTTACATTGAAAAAAGCCAATGCGTTTCCTGCGGCCTCTGCGCATCCCGCTGCCCCACCGGCAGCATAGACTTCAAAAACAAAACCGTTGACAATGAAACCTGTATCAAATGCTTCAACTGTCTGAGCCGCTGCCCCAGAAACAGCCTTCATTACGGAACCGCACCGATTCCCGCGGCACCGTTCAGTCCGACACGCCGAAAATTGCTGACAGGCGGAGCCGTCGCGGCAATTTTCGTTCTCGCGCTGAAAAGCGGCATTGACTTAGGCAAAGCCGTTGCCGCCAAAGTAAAAAAAACCGTTTTGCCTGCAGGCGCCGGAAATGCGGAAGACTTCGCCAACCGCTGCCTGAACTGCAATCTCTGCGTTCAAAACTGTCCGATGCAAATCATCAAAAAAGCCGACGGGGATTACCCGGCGGTTCATATTGACTACACCGACGGTTTTTGCGATTATGATTGCCGTAAATGCTCGGAAATATGCCCCTCCGGCGCAATCAAACGGCTGACTTTGGCTGAAAAGCAGAAAACACAAATCGGCCTGGCCGTCATCAATGAAAACACCTGCATTAAATGCGGCCTCTGTGTCATGAAATGCCCCCGGGGAGCAATAAGCAAAGAAGACGGCAGTTTTCCGCTGATTAACACAGATGAATGTATCGGCTGCGGCGCATGCCAAAACGCCTGCCCGGTCAAAGCCATAACCGTCATGCCGATTGAACAACAAAAAATACTGTAAAGGAGAAAACACATGTCATTGGGATTAACCGAAATCGCCCTCATTTTAGTTGTCGTTCTGGTTTTATTCGGAGGCAAACGCATTCCCGAACTGGCCAAAGCGCTCGGTAAAGCACAATATGAATACAAAAAAGCCAAAGAAATGCTGCAAAATGAAGCCAAAGACTTAAAAGACAGCGTCGAAAAAGCGGCGGAAGAAGAAGAAAAGAAAAACAAAGACCAATAATGCAAGAACAAGACGAAAGCCTGATTCTGCATCTGGAAGCTCTGCGCACCATGTTGATAAAATGTTTTGTCGCATTGGGCGTCGGTTTGCTCCCGATGTTTCTCGCCGCCCCTTACGGCATGAACGGACTGATAAAAATCATTATCGGCAACAATAACGTTTCGCTCAACTACTTTTCGCCGATGGAAGTTTTTATCCTCCAGATTAAAATTGCCGTCGTCTTGGATTTACTGATCTGTTTTCCCTATATTGCGCGTCAGATATGGAAATTCTTGCTCCCGGCGCTTTACGACAATGAACGCAGGTTTATAAAATCGATTGTTTTCGCTTCTTCCGGCCTCTTCATCATCGGCGTTCTGTTCTGCATCTTTTTTATCCTGCCGCTGATTATCAATTTCGGCATCAGTTTTGCCACGCCGGACATTAAGGCGGTTTTCGGCATCTCCAACATTATCGGCCTGACTCTGATGCTGTCGGTCATATTCGGACTGATGTTTCAGTTTCCGTTGATAACTTATTCGCTGATTCGTGCCGGCATTGCCTCTTATGAAGGCATAAAAAACAAACGACCTTATATTTTTGTCGCGATTTTAATCATTGCCGGCATACTCACCCCGCCGGACATCGTCAGCCAGCTGATGCTGACGATTCCGACTTATCTACTGTTTGAGGCGGGACTTTTTGCCGCTCGCAAATATAAACGAACCGGAGACTGAAATGTTAATATGGTATATCATTCTGGCAACAACCATCGCCGTCACCTGTGCCGGACTGCTTTTTCTCGCTAACCGGATTGCCCGCTCCCCTTTCACCGCAAAGCTCGGACAAGAAACGTCCAAACGGCGGAAAATCTTCGGTGCTGCCACCGCCGTTTTTCTTTTTACCGCCCTCGCTCTCACTCTTAATCTGATGAACGCGGTAATTTGCCTGCTGCATATCGTTGTGCTCTGTTTGGCAGGCGACTTTGTTTTTGCCATAATCCAACATTTCAGAAAACAACCGTTCAGGCACGATTATGCCGGAATGGCCGCCCTCCTCCTGAGCCTTGCCGCATTAAGCGCCGGCTGGTATCTTGACCACCATGTCTGGACCACAAACTACACAATCGAAACACCCAAAAAAATAAAAGACCTCCGTATAGTTCTGTTCGCCGATTCGCATATCGGAACAACATTTGATACCCGGGGTTTTGCCGAACATATCAGCGAAATGCAGCGGCAAAATCCGGATATCGTATTGGTTGCCGGTGATTTCGTTGACGACGGAACAACCCGTCAGCAGATGATTGAGGCCTGCCGGGCTTTGGGCTCCCTGCAAACAACCTACGGCGTTTATTTTGCTTTCGGCAATCACGACAAAGGCTACCACGATCCCGCCGCCCGGGGTTTCACCGGTGATGATTTAATAACTGAACTGAAAAAGAACAACGTTAAAGTTCTTCAGGATGAAAATACCCTGATTGACAACCGCTTTTATATCATCGGGCGCAAAGACTTCTCGGAAATTCTGCGCGGCAATCCCCGCCAAAGCATGAATGAATTGCTGCAAAACCTGAATAAAGAAAAATTCTCCATTATCCTCGATCACCAGCCCAATGACTATAACAATCAAACCGATGCCGAAGCTGACCTTGTCCTCTCCGGACACACTCACGGCGGACAGCTCTTCCCCCTGAATAAAGTCGGCGAATGGATTGGTGCAAACGATAAAACCTATGGATATGAAAAACGAAAACAAACAAACTTTATCGTCACATCCGGCCTCTCCGACTGGGCCATCAAGTTCAAAACCGGTACAAAATCCGAATTTGTCGTCATTGATATCAAACACAACAACTCGCCCTCATCCCAATGAGCCCGGACAAAGTTTAAACACATCAATAAAAAAACCTCCCATAGCGGAGGTTTTTTGCTATTAGCTGATGAAGAGAAATTCTTGAGTTCCGTTTGTAACATTCATTCGCTTTGCTATCGCTTGCTCGCTCATTAACAAACTGTCACCTCTCGGGTTCAAACCCCATTTCTTATTCTCCATACACAAATCCCCTCTTTTACGAGGGGATTTGTGTATGGCGGTGTAGTAAACCTCAACGGTATTAAGCATACGAAAGAGCAATTCTATCTACACATAGAAATTACTGCAACTATCACAGACGCAATAGCTATAGCTAAAGTCCATTTAGAAATAATCAAAGATTTTTTCAAAATAAGATCATTCGTTCTTCGTGAAAGTTCATTTTTTCCTATGCTGATTAGATGTTCAACATCTTCAATCTTTGAAACTATTCCATTTTGATACTCGCCCTTATTAATATAAAGAGTTAAGTTCGTAGCTCTATAACTTTCATTATAATTTATTTCCAATTTTTGAATGCTAGCCAATAAATCTGTATCAGACATTGAAAATGGATATTCATAAGGGACTTTTATTTGGTATCCTCCTCCGTCTACTGCTGGTAAAAAGTCATTATTCAAATTTTTTTTTGAAGATTTCTTAAAAATTTTATCAAACATTAGAATTTCTCTTTCAAATACATCTTTTATTTTCCTAACACCCTATACAGACGTACTTTTATAATTATCTAACAATTCACCTATTTCATTAACAATAGAAGGATCTGCGGCATCTGCCCAGCCTAGAACCTGTATTTTTTTGTTTAATATTGGGCCACCACTATTGCCATGGCGTATATCAGCCGTAATTTCAAACTTTTTCACAGCATGCTCAGTTTTCTTTGCAACAATTTGCCCTGTTTCTTTGCGAATTTGATGCCCAAGTTCAAAGGATGGATATCCGCATAACATAATTTCAGTACCAGTTTGGATTTTACAACAGCTTTCCAACTCAAAGTAATCTTTATTAATAGATAGATCGTTTGCATCTTTTAGACTTAAGACAGCCCAATCCCGATTCCTATCCAGATTAACCAATTGTACATTAATACGATGGCTCGGATTTGTTGGGTTAAGAATATAAAAATTAGTCATAGGAGACTGATTAAAATCCACATCAAATTCATTTGCTGCATTTTTTTTATTTGGAAATAAAACATGTGCAGCGGTCACAATACCGATATTTTTAAGAAAGAAACAAGTACCTTGGCTCATTCTTTCAATCGGACTGTCATTTTTTTCTGCATTCACAGTATTCTCAATAACCCACACCGCTTTCTGTATAATTTCTTCAGATGTTGGCTCTAAAGGCAATTTCATATCTAATGACAATGTATTAAATAATTTAGCCATTTGTTGATAATAATGATCTGTAACACCTCGAACACTTTTATAAAAATTTAATTTTCCGTAAATAACGCGTTTAAAACTTTTACAGCCACCTGAGAATTTGCTAAGATATTCTTTTTCTGCGTTTTCATAGCCAAATTTTTTCCAGGCATGAAGCATTGCTCGTATTTGATCACGATAATTCCTTACCAAGTTAGGTTTATCATTGATAATAAGACCTGTAACCTCCATTCTTTGCGTTTTATTCCGATAACGAACTTTATCCTCATTAATTTGAAAATCATTTCGGGTAATTATATCAACCAATTCTTCACAAAGAATAATTTTACTAGTAACAGGATTTTCTTTAAAAAGTTCTTTCATTGTTCGTATGGAAGAAAAAGTTATATCATCAGCATAACGAGAGTAGCGAAGACCATATTTAACAGCAAATGATTTTAGGTCATTATCGAGTCTCCTGCAAACTAATGTTGAAATGATGGGAGAAAGAGGGGAACCTTGGGTTAAACTACCGTGATATGTTGCAATTTTAGCCAAGCAGGAAGACAATTTTTCAGGAAAATTAAATGGATGTCCATGGAATACACCATAAACGCGATTAACTGTTATGGAATCAAAAAAATCTTTAAGATCTAAATTAAGAATGTGCTTACGTTTGAGGTGGTAATTTGCGTTTGTCTTTATATCTTTGCCACGTGCAAAACCATGAACACAATTTTTTACGTCTATCTCATCATATATAAAGTTTGCTATTTGGCGCTGTATATATTTTAATGTCTTGCAAGGGGCTGCAATTTTGCGGTAATCACCACTTTTTTTGGGAATAATATAGGGAATATAATTTTGGTCATCGCTTCTTTTGTAAATAAGATAAGTAAAATAGCTATAATCCATATTAAGTTTTGCTGCTAACTGGATATTTGCTTTCAGTTCTGTAAATTTCATCTTATCCTCAAAAAAGCAAAGACCAAAGTTTCACTACTTCCTTACTGCGGGTTTCCATGTTCCCCACTGCCTGAAGGTTTCTCAGATAACAAAAATAACAGATAACTGGATCAGCTATCCCAATTCAAACTATGGTCTTTAATAAAATATAAAATTTAAATTTTTATTGCGCAAGAAAAAATAGCAAGCGATACGGTATTACTTATTATCCCTTTTATTTTTTATCTAAACTATAAACAAACTTACAAATTTAATCATATGATAAATATTTGACCACAAATCTTTTCGATTCCTGAATCACAAATGTATCATTGCCTCACTGCAATAACAGGGAATCTACAGGGAAATTTTAGTGGATTTTATATGCAAAATTCCCACAAACAGTCTGTTTTACTTGGGTAACTCCTAATCAACCACAAATTTATCAGGGAATTTAAAATTAGAAACAGGGAATGTTTTAGACAATTATAGATTTTCTTCTGAAACTTCTTTATCAACTGGAGATGAAAACGTAATACCTAATAAACTTCCTGATATATCTTTGTCTGTTAAATATTTCACAACATAATCATTATAATTAAAACTTTCAGAAAAATCATTCAGAGGAAGTTGATCCGAATTGATTGTAAAAATATACTGAAAATCATGCTGATTTGATTTTTCATTTGCTAGTTCTATTGCCTTAGCTCTTTGTCGGGAATCAACCGCATCATAAAGGGTACTATCATGAATTAAAAAATCTATACCTTGAGGTACATTTTTGCGATACATTTCAATAAGCATCAAATCATAGCAAAAGATATCCATGCGTTCAATACCTTCACTTGATTTCTCTCTGGATATGTAAAACTTATAATTACCATTTTTATCTGTATCAACAACTAAATTTGCATACATATCATAAAGGCACATTGAATTATTATTAAATATTGAGATTTCTTCTTTTAGGTTCTCATTAATGCTAATATCTTGATTTATTTCATATTTAATTGAATCTTTTCTAGCTTTAATTGTATAAATTTTTTCTTGGGCATTTTGTTGTTTTTTTAAATCTTGTTTTAAAAGTTCTAATTCTGATACCTTTTTTGATAGCTTTTCTTGTAAAATAGAATATTCCTCTAAAGCTCCATGAGCAGACAATAATTTCATTTTCTCCGAACGCTCTTCGGAATACGATTTTATAGATGTTTCTAAATGAAATATCTCTCGTTCAAGTTGCCTGACCTCATTCTGCAAAAATTCTTTTCTATTTTGAATAATAACTGAATTAAATTTTTGCACCTCCTCAAGAGATTTTAATACTGTTTCAGAAAAAACAATATTCACTTCTTTATACATAGCCGTAATAGCCTGTAGATCATCGGAAACATCTTCCTCTGAGATGATAGAATTGTACTCCTCCAATCTCTTTTTATTAAAAATCATCTGATTGTTCAAAGATTGCAGCTTTTTTGTAAGAGTATTGGCTACAACTTGAATTTCTTTGTATTCAGGCAACACATTAAAATTTTGTATATCTTTTTGTAGCTTATCAATTTCATTCGAAAGAATAATTTTTTGCGCATTTAATTTACCTGTTGTATTACCAATAGATTTATAGGTCGCTATCAGATTCGAATATTTTTCATTTTCCACTTGTAAATTATGCAATTCTAAACTTTTTGCCCACAATAAATTAAGAACAAAAGCATTGTTTATTTGCCATTGTACAGCTTTTTGATGCTTAAATGTATAAAAAGGTTCTTTATAGGCTCCAGATTTTCTTATGAAATATCCTAATATAGATCTTGCAGTGGGAGCATTAGGCTTTTTATGCTGCATTTGATCTATATCAAACAAAGATTTTCCTAATAACAACTTCCATTCTTCAAGATCGATATATGTTTGTTTGTCCCCTTGTTCTTTCAGTTCTAATGGAAAATTTTTACAAAAAGGATGAATATAAATTTTTTTAGCATCATTTATATGTCGTGTTACTTCAAAATGATAGCCAGCCAATTCCATCTCTAAAGAAAAGGACCAATCCAACAGATTAGGTGAATATAATTTGCTTTTTTTTGTAAAATCAGCACCTAAACAAAAATCTAATATTTCAACAAAAGTTGTCTTCCCTAAAGCATTTCTTGAAGCTTTATTTCCAGATGCTTCTGTTCTTTCTGCAACAACAATATTTAGCCCCTTGCTAAACACAATATCACGAAAAGATGGTTTGTTTGCAGATAATTTATATAGCATCTTTATTTCTCTTAATGATTCGATTGTTTTTATATTCTATTGCACTAATAGAATATAAAAAATCTAAGGTTAACACAAAATACTGGAATGAATTTAGATTCAACCTAACTTTAGATATTTCCCATAGTCTAGAAACAGTTGTTGGATTATCTAAAAGTTTTAGAACTTTAGCTCCTAATCCAAGTAGTGATTTATTTGTTGCAATAATTTTATTAGGTAGAATCATTTTTCAAAAATCTCACATATATGAAAAAAATATGTTAAAACAGCTATTCCTGCTGCTTGTTTTGAAAAATCACGCTCTATCCCCGCATGCATTTTCGTAAGCATTGCCATAAATAATTCATCACCATTATATTTTTGGGAGGTTTCATGATAAATAGATTTTATACATTTCAATAAATCATCTGCAAACATAACATTTATTTGATTATTTAAGTATTCATGTACGAATTTTGTTTTTAACATTCCTTGCTGTATCAAATTATAACATTTAGATGATAAATTATTTTTACGAATTTTATCTTCGATTTTAATTGTAGAATAATCAGGAGCATCAGAAAAATCAGTAACACAATTTGCAATTGCTTTACAAATAATATCTAACTCCGCATATGATATATTCGACATCTCTCGGCTTAGACATTCATTTGCCCATTCCTCATGTTCTTGTTTCATTTGTATAAGTAATTTTGCAGGAAAACTTTCGGGAAGCTTATCTATTTCTTTATGACAATTTGGACATAGCAATATCAAATTAGATATATCATTTTTGTTGCTCTTAGGAAAACCATCTATTTCTATCTCATTATATCGAGGAGCATTTTTTTCACCAAATGGATAAATATGTGCAATTTCACCAATTTGCTGAATATTCCCTACGGCATCCCGTAATAAAAGATTTGTTTTACATTTTGTACACCGACCTACTGCAGCACCATACAATATTTTTATTGTTTTGTCTTCATAATGACGCTGTTTTTTTACCGTAGATGACATAGAAAAGACCTCAAATTTTAAATTTTGCATAAATGATACGATAGGATTTATTAACAAGCAATAAATTTATAATTTTTATTAAAACTCCACGCTCCTCTTTTACCTCACTATCCTTATTCTCTCCCACAAAAAACTATTTTATCCAAAATTTAATGTCAGTTACCACTGTTATTTTCCAGAGCTGATAGTTTTTTTACTCTGTTTAATCTTCTCCACCACTTCTCACATACCCCCAACACGATGAGGAAACGTCAATATTATTTAGAATAGTGCTTTTATTGATTATCTGACTGCCCCACTGGTCAACATCTTTGACAACGATGACATCCGCGCTGTTTTTTCCTTTTTTCAGGAAAGTATATTCGATATCACCGACAGTCAAAACAAGCGTGTCTGCGCCTTTTTTCTTAAATTGATAGTTGTCAGCAAAGGCAAAATCAGAATTAAACATTGCCGCATTTTCCTTGAGAAACTGCACAAAAAAGATTATCGGACACTTATTAACCTTTACCCGCATAAAATCCGGAGCCGCCTGCTGCATTTTTCTCATAATCGGATTGTCCCCGGATAAAAGCGCCGCAATCTTTTTATTCATCTGATTTTGAGAGGAAATTTCGCTTTTTAATTCCTTAAATTTTTCTATCTTCGGCGTATTTTTCTCTTTTTGCCGCGCCACAGTTTGATAATCCGCAACAATACGGTTTCCATCATTCTTATCAAAATATTCTCCGTTTTCACAAATCCGATAGGCTTGGGTAAAATAAGCGAGTATTTTATCACACTCCCAGTATGCAACAGCGCTGTCATTAGATTGTTTAGCAAAATCGGCAACGGTTAACCTCTTAGATATTTTACAGGCATCAAACTTTTCAGAACTTGCCAATACGTCATCAAGAAGTTTCTCTTTCTTAATTAAATCATTCGTCTGCTCAATCTGTTCGGACAGATTTTGCATTTGCTTGGCATTCTCTTCCAGACATTTTTGATTTTCCGCCGCATAGAAAATATCATAGCTTTCGTCCTTAAGCTGACGGCACGAGCGTATGAATACCTGTTCATCCAGAAAGCGGAATTCTGAAGAATCATTTAAGGAAACAAGATTACTCTGTTCTAACATCAGAGTACATCCGCCTATCAACAAAATTGCCAGCCAACTAATTTTCCGCATATCTGTTTCCTCTCATTATTTAAGCGGTGTTCTGTTATATTTTTCTTCCTTCTCGTCTTCAAAAATCTTAACAAGATGCCCGCAATGCTTACATTTTCGCCAAATTTCATAATGGCGAACCAATACGGGAATCTTTACTTCCTCTACCCGCAGCACATTTCCGTTATTGTCTTTTATTTCTTCTTTTCTGGATTCGGTCATAACATCCGTACTCAACAGTTCTTTCTTTTCCCGCCGCATTGCCCACCATTTTTTGCATTTTGGACAGCGATAATGCCAGATAACCCCTACCGCTTTAAAAAGTAAATAAATCGCAACACCGATAATAAAGAGCTCATAATTATTCCGTTCGCTAACACCGTTTGCATTTTCCTGTGCCTGAACAGAAAAACATACAATAAAGCCTAAAAATAAGTATTTCCAAAACATTACATTACCCTTTTTCATATCTCAAATTCCGCAATTATCGGGTAATGATCAGACAAATTCTCAATCTCCGCCGCATAATCAACATGCGGATTATGGACGGTAAACGTCTGGCTGGCAAACATCCAGTCAATCTGTCGATTGCCATTATGTTTAAATGTTGTTTCATAACCACCGTCAGGAAAATGCCCCAAACAATCCTTGAGATCAAAGGTTAGCAACCGCTCAAAAAAGTTCAAATTCTTGCGCGACTTCCCCTTATCCCATTGCGGCCCGGCATTCCAATCGCCGGCAATAATAAATCTTTTGGCAGAAGAAAAACCGTCCAGCAGCGGAGCGGTATCAGATAAACAACGATGCAGATTGGCCAGATACGAAAAAGCCGTTACTTTTTCATAATCGCAGACATTTTTGCCATACATGGAAATAACGGCAATGTCCGTTCCTGCAATCTGTGCAACAGTCATGCTTCCCGGATAGGCCGTGCTATATTTTAATTCAATTTTTTTCAAATTGACATTCTCGGCAGCCAATATCGCCGTTCCCCATTTAGGGCGGCTATTGTTATTGCGCGTATCGATCGAAAAATCCATCGCGCCCCATAATCCTTGCCCCTGTGGATTATAAACGGGAATGTCAGAATAAATCTGGTTAGGATAAAGACACCGCAACTCGCTTGGTTCAAAAATTTCCTGCGCCAAAACAATATCCACATTATTTTTCCGCAGATATTCAAGGGCTTTTTGAACTTTCGTCTCGTTGTTTTTGCTGGGTGAACCAACAGAACCGTAGCCAAAGTTCCAAGTTGCCGCGCGCAATATCCTAACCATAACCTAAATCCTTTATTTTGACAGTTCTCTCAGCTTAAACATAGCTCTAACGCCTCTGTTGCCGATATAGGCAAAAAACGCTCCCGCAAAAAATGACAACATTCCGGCTTCATCAGGATTCATCCTGAAACCCATAATAAGAAATACCTTAAGGTACCCCATGGTTATAATAAAAATGAGAACCGCATAAATAAACGCAACCAACGGCGGCAAACCTGGCAATTTTGTTTTTGGGGTTTCTTTTTTAACTTCTTCTGTCATTTTTTTATCTCCTTTAATATGTGTATTTTCCCAATCTCGTAATCAAACGGTGGCTCTTTTGCCAACCGGCTAGGTGTTCTTGCGTAACCCGGAAGACTTTAAGATCTGCCTGATACTCATGTTCAACCCAATATATTTTAACCGTCGCTTTATAGTCCCTATCTTCAAAAAACCATTTTGACTCCGTATTGGCCTTGTAATCTCGATCAACCTCGAAAAAACATAAATCAGCCTGATACTTCTCATTAACAGCAAATACTTTTATATCTGCCTGATATTCAATATCCGTAACGTAAACTAACGCCATCTTCTTTCTCCTTATGTTGGTTTAATTATTTAGTTTAGTCAATAAAATTATATTGTTTTATCGCAATACTTTTATCAAAAAAGCTATTGTATCATCCCAATATATTTTTAAGGGGTGAAGTATGCTTAATGAAAAAGAGTTTTTAAGGCTTATCAGCGATTCTATTCGAAAAAGACGATTAGCCGGCAAAATTTCCAGTGAAAAATTGTCCGAGTTGAGCGGTATGGATTATTCGTCTATTAACTTGATTGAGAATCAAAAGCAAAATCCCCGCTCCTACTCGCTGTACAAACTGCTTTTCGCTTTGGATATTGATATTACCAAAGATTTGAAAGAAGATATATCGCAGCAGGACGTGAAAGACAAAATCATCCGCAAACTCAACCTTATGACTGATTCTCAAAAGGAATCCCTGCTAAAGCTGATTGACAATTTTGAAATAACCGCCAAGTAAAACATCTTAAAATTTACCATTCCACCAAGCATAGCCCCCATTAGATTTATATGGCATATTATTCATGCTATAGAGTTCCTCTATGCCGGTATTATAACCGCCCATGCCACACATCGTATCCGCACGGACGGCTAACGGCATATTTTGCGAAACCTGATTATAATTTTCCAAACCATAATTCAGGGCTTGGCTCAATGCGTCACATTGATCCTTAAATAAAGAATTCGGAAAAGTTAAGAACTCATCTTCAAAATTTTTGAACCAGGATTCATATTTGCCCGGAAACAACAAGTCCCCTTGCTCGGTTTTTAACGCGACAATATTAAAGCGCTGCTCTTTAGAACCTTTGCAAAAAACAGACTTCAGGCTTGCGATTCTGCCTTTCAACGTTTGATATAAAGAAGTTCCGGATGAGGCGTCTTCAATCAAAGTTATAGTCCGCCCTTGCGCAATTCTTTCATATTTATCAGACATTTCCTGAACCTTTTTTGTTAATTCAGGAAAATTAAGTCTGCCGCGAAACACCTCTATCAGATAATATTTCTGACCATTTTCATTTCCGATTCCGACAACCGCGCAGGCAGAATAAGCGTTATTTTCCATAGCCTTAGCCGCTGTATCCCACGATAAAATAATTTTATCTAATCTTGATGGCAGTGCTTGATAATACTTCATCCACTCCTGTTTGATCATTCCGCTGCCGATAGGCATTGGATTCTGCTGATACTGCGCAGAAAATACAAAAGGGCTCATCGAATTGCGATAACTGTTTACAACTTTTTCACCTTCGCGTTCCGGATGCAGCAATTCTCCTTTTTTCCGCTCATATGTCGTTATCGTTTTGGTAATACGATTTTTTATTTGCCATTTTTCATCTTTTTCAGCAATTAGCGGCAAGACGATAGACTTAAAATCAGGATCGTTCTCAAACAGGAAACCGGATAAATCATGCGCATGCAAACGCTGCATGACTACAAGTATTCTCCCGGTATTTTTATCATTCAGTCTGGAACTGACAGTATTTCCATAGAGTTCATTAATTTTTTCCCTAACCACGTCTGAAAGGGCATCAGCCGGTTTTAGCGGATCATCTATAATAATCCAGTCTGCGCCGCGGCCTGTGACTGCTCCTGAAATTGTCGTTGCAAACCGTCCGCCGTGTTTTGTCGTTTCAAAATCCATAACAGATTTTTTATCTGTCCGGATTCTCGTCTCAGGAAAAAGCGCTTTATACCAGTCCGCCTCCATAACGCTCTTACAATCAGCCGCTAATTTGGAAGCCAACTCCTCGCCATAGCTGATGCACATAATTTTAGTCGACGGATTATGCCCCAAAATAAACGCGGGCAAAGCTATAGAACATATAACCGATTTTAAATATCTTGGAGGAAGATTGATTATCAGTTTCTGATTTTTTCCCTCTATCATATTTTGGATTCGATCGCATAATAAGTCTATATACGCGCCTTTTATAAATGTCTCCGAAGGGTTTAATTCATAAAAACACTTCTGTACAAAGCTTGAAAAACTTTTGCGTAATATCGCATTTTTAACCTGATTTTTATCAGTCATTTTTACTCTCCTGTTTATTTTCTTCTAAAAATTGTTGTAAAATTTCCACATCTTTTAGAGACAATTTGCTTGTTTCCAAGGATTGCTCTTCTTTCATGTCCAGCTGCATCATGTATGGAAAAAGCGCCGCAATGGCCTTAATTTCGCCTTTTACCGCAGCATTAACCAATTGCATCAGCATCGCCTGCTTTTTGGTAATGCTGATGGTTTTGCCCTCTTGCTGAATTTTAATTTTCTGTTCCAAAACAGCATCCAGAAGTTTGAGCGTGTTTTTGCTTCCTTTCGGCCTCCCTGCAGGATTACCCGAACACCCCTTCTGAAATCGCGAATGTTTGGGTGGATTTTTATAACCGCTTTCACTCATTGATTTTCTCCAATTTTTCTTGCAGTAATTGTTCATATGATTTTTGCGAGCTTTGATGAATGGCCCAATTCCCGGTCAGTTCATGGTATCGGCGGATAATCGTGTCGATATACAAAGGCTCATATTCGATTCCATAACAAACACGCCCAGCTTTTTCTGCCGCAATCAGCGTTGTTCCGCTGCCGAGAAACGCGTCCAGTACAATATCGCTGCGTTTAGAAACATCCAAAATTGCGTCGCGGACTAATTCCACAGGCTTAACGGTTGGATGCATTTTGAGATTTTTCTGTTCGGAACCAAAACTATTAACACCGGCATAATGCCAAACATTCGTTCGATAGCGCCCATGCTTGCCTAACTCTACATTATTGACATGAGAACCTTTGCCGTTCTGAAAAACGAAAATCAGCTCATGCTGAGATCGGTAAAAACTACCCATGCCACCGTTTTTCTTGCACCAAACCACCATATTCAGCATTTTGGGATAGATATCCCTCGCCGCTGAAATAAGTTCGTATATGTGCCGCCAATCCATGCAAACATAATGAATGGAATTTTCAGCAGAATATTTAGCTATATTCGCCATTGATGTTTTCAAAAACGAAATAAATTCAGCCTCATTCATCTCGCCGGAACCAAAAGCAAACTCTTTATGCTTCGTTTGACCTGCGCCGCAAACATGTCCTTGAATTTTAACATTGTACGGCGAATCAATAAAAACCATACTGGCTTTAACCTCTTCAAACAAACGCTGATATGTTTCCTCTTGCAGTGAATCCCCACAAATAACTTTATGCTTTCCCAACAACCAGACATCGCCGTGTTGACTGACTATTTCATTTTCCGGCACATACGGAACGGAATTAAGTTTTTCATCCGCTTTTTTATTAGGTCTGTCTTCCGCCAGAAGAACATCTATCTCCTTAAAATCAAATCCGGTAATATCCAGGTTCAATTCGTCTTCAAGATTTAGAGCCAGTTTCTCAATTTCTGAAAATTCCAGCTTTAACAAATCCGTATCCCATCGACCATTCTCCGATAATTTATTGTCTGCTATGCGATAAGCCCGTTTTTCCGCTTCAGAAAGATGTATGAGACGAACTACAGGAACTGTTTCCAGTTTTAACAGTCTTGCGGCCAACAGACGACCATGACCGGCAATTACCTCTAATTTTTCATCAATCAAAATGGGATTATTAAAACCAAATCTTTCAATCGATTTAGCAATTTGCTGAATTTGTTTCTCGTCATGAACCTTAGGATTTCCTTTATAAGGGTTAAGATTTTCCAAGGCTGTATATTCAATTTTTATCTGTTTATTAGACATACTTTTTCTCCTTTGTTTTGGGTTTTACTACCCCCCCTTATTAATAGAATTTTTAAATTCATAAGTTTTGTTGAAAAACAAAGAGTTATTAGAATGACAAAAAGCGAAAAATAAGTCTATTTTAGACTATTTTGAGTTGACTTTCTGTCCTATGTAAGCGTTACTGAACTTACAAAATATGTAAAAACAAGGAGTTGATAGATGAGGAAGAAGATTTATCTGCCGAGAAGCGCTGAAGAATTAAAAAAACTAAGTCACCAGAGACAAGCTGATCTATGGGCGCGGTATCATAACAGTCCTTATGAACGGCAGTTTCGCGCGCTGTGGTATTATATCGCCTGTGAAAATGCCAATCTCAAGATTGAACGCAAACACCTGACTAAGCTGGAAAAATACTCCGAAAACCCCGATGAGTGTATGGTTAAGGTTTATAAGACCAAATACAATCTGCATCCCGGCACCGAAATCATTAAGACTTACCTTGGCCAGCAGTATAAGGTTACTATCGCGGAAATTAATGATTTTATTTACAACGGACAGCATTATAAAACTCTGTCCGCTATAGCCAAAGAAATCTGCGGCATAAAGGTCTCTGGCTATGACTTCTTCGGATTAAACAACAAACGGGCATTAAAGGAGGCGGCTCATGGCTAGAGTAAACTGCGCAATCTATGTCCGCAAATCTACCGAAAAGGGTTTAGAGCTTGAGTTTAACTCCCTGCATAATCAGGAAGACGCCTGCCGCAGTTACATTATGTCTCAAGCCTTTAATAACTGGGAATATTTCAAAACCTATACCGATGGCGGCATCTCCGGCGGCACAATGGAGCGTCCGGCTTTAAAACAAATGCTTGAAGACATCCGCCGGGGCTTAATTCAAACGGTGGTGGTTTACAAGGTTGACCGTTTGTCACGCTCGATTATGGACTTTCATAATATGATGAAAGAATTTGATAAATATGGCTGCAGCTTTGTTTCGATTACCCAAGCCTTTGATACATCAACCTCCATGGGTAAACTAACCTTAAATATGCTGCTGTCCTTTGCCCAATTCGAGCGAGAGGTATCCTCGGAACGTGTCCGAGATAAAATCCGCGCCAGTAAGGCCAAAGGTTTGTGGACGGGCGGCATTCCTAAACTTGGTTACGATATTAAAGATAAAAAATTGGTCATTAATCCAATTGAGGCTGAACAGGTACGCAGCATTTTTGAAGGTTATTTACAATGCGGCTCTCTGGCCGAACTTGAGAAATTTGCTGAAATTAAAGGTTTCAAACATAAAGGCTGGATAACCAACAAGGGGGAACAGAAAGGCGGCAAACCTTTTAAAATATCCGCGCTCCACCGCTTGCTGCATGAAAAATTATACCTCGGCATGATTGAGAATAAACGCACTGGACAAGCATTTAAAGGACAGCATGAGGCCATCATATCAAAAGAATTATGGGAAAAGGTACAAGCCAAACTCAAAGATAATGACAACAGCTCTAGTCATACAAGGAACAGAAACAATAATCTGCTGACTGGAAAACTGTTTGATGCCAATGGCACAATTTTTACCAATCAAGCCAACAGCAAAAAGAAAGCTACCAAACGACATTACTATTCTATTAAGGGTTTGTTCCTACCCACGGAGCAAATTGATAAGCTCGCCAAAGATGCCATTATTGAGATTCTTAACGGCAATCTCAATGGCTTAAACAAAGACAGCGCAATGGCTTTAAAACTGATAAACTTCAACGATATGGACTATTTCGCGCAACGCAATTTTATCCGCAACTTCATTAACAAAATCATTTATCAGAAGGATCGCTTGACCTTCTTTTTTAATACTGATCCAACAATCCTCTCGGCTTACACCGGCGATTCGCTGAATGAAAGCAACAACCCGCTGGAGTTTATTGCTGATAATGCCAACAACCAAATCATCTATGAAAAACAGGTCATCATCAACCGAGGGCTGTCAAGCAATGTCTATAATGCCGGAAAGGTCGGACTGATGAGTGTTAATGACAACAACCGCCTCATCGTTAGAGCCTTTGCATACGCCTGGCGGTATAAGAAACTTTATGAGAAAAGTCTAAGTACCGATGACATCGCCAAACAAGAACGCATCTCCAAACGCACCATCTACAAATACCTCAACCTCGCTTACCTATCACCCAAAATAGTCAACCAACTTCTCTCCGGAACTTTAACCGTCAACCTGCAAAAACTATTTGAAATAGCCTCTAAAAACCTTAACTTCGAAGAACAGGAAAAAGTATTTAATTAAAAGAATAAAAGTACATAACTTTTCTTTATAGTAAAAAAAATTTCCCAGCAGTAAAAAATATATTGACTCTATAATCAACACTATATAGACTTCTGGCTATGGGGCAGGTTGTGAAAGCAACCAAAACATTCCCTCACCGTCGGGGGTAGCAGAAATGTTACCTGAGATTACGTAAGTAGTCAAATATTGGCCGGAGGACATCTCGTCTGTAGTAGATATGGACAGTATGATATCCCCAGTCCAGCTCAGCACGAGGGAAATTCGTGCTGATAGAAAATGACGGAGCTATGTGTTTTCCATTTACCCCAAGTTATCAGTCTTTCCTTTCAGAGGGAAACGTTGCTAAGGTCAGAATATTTAGATGTCTAAATAACCTTGGTGATGTGAAAGGAGGATCAGATGAAAATGATGACTAAGCACAGATTTTTGTGTAAATGGAAAACCGTTTTATTGAAAATTATGTCGAACAGATGCGTGCTTTATTTAGCTATTCGCTTAGTCTTAAAATTAGCACAGCTTCTGTCAAATGATGAGTAGTTAAAACTAGCTCCTCACTTTTGTTGATTGGAAGACTATGTTAGGAAATGCACTGAGGTTATTAAGAGTTTTACATGATAAAAAATCAAGTGATTTAGCAAATGAACTTGGTATATCCCCTGCATATCTATCCAAAATAGAAACCGAAAAAGCTCAGCCTACCCTTGAAATATTAAACAAATACGCAGCAATTTTTCAAACGACAACTTCAGCACTTTTATTTTTTTCTGAAAATTTAGATAAAGAAAAAAACAGAGGTCCTTTTAAAATTGGTATGAGAAATATTATGCTTAAGTTATTAGAAATACTTGAAGGGTACAAAGATGAAACAGATAAAGACATATCCAATAAACAATAGCCCCTTATATAGATTATCCAATAAATCCAAATTAGCAGAACTCCTCGGCGTTTCAAAAAAATACCTTGAGCATTTTAATTATTCACGAGATAACTATAAATGTTGGAAGCAAAAGAAAAAGAATAAAAAGGGGGCAAGACCTGTTGAAGACCCTACCCTGATCTTAAAGAAAGCACAGTCTAAATTAAATAAATTATTATCCAGAGTAATCACAACTGATTATCTTATGTCTGGCAAAAAGCATTCCTGTTATATTAATAATGCTCAATATCATCTGAACAATCCTTACGTTTTTTGTTTTGATTTGCACACTTTTTTTCAAACTGCCTCAAGAAAATACATATTTAAGGCTTTTAAAAATGAATTTCAAATGCCAGCACATATTGCTTGGTTAATTACGGATTTGGTTACTATTCCCAAGTTAGATAACTCAGATGGTTATATTCCGACAGGTTCTCCATCCAGTCAAAATGTAATTTATTGGGCCTATAAAAAGACTTTCGATAAATTATTAGAAATAGCCGAAGCCAAAGCTCTGACCTTTAGTTTATATGTTGATGATATGACTTTCTCATCTCAACGGCCTATTTCGGCAACATTCCCCAAACTCATTCAAAAAATGTGTGCTCGTGTCGGATTAGAAATTAATGAGACAAAAACACAATATTTTTCAGCGAAAGATTACAAAGACGTTACCGGATGCATAATTTCTCCTAAAAATGAATTAAAAGTTCCCAACAGGCGTAGAAACGAATTAATAAATATTGTGAAAAATAAACCAATTGAAGAAATGGATATTCCTGAAATACGCAGCCTATATGGTAAACTAAATTCGATGAGACAGGTAGAACCGAATATTTTCCCTCAACTATATAATCAAGCTCGCAAACGTTATTATGAACTCGGAGCGCAATATAATACAAAATCAAAACAAAAAATTAGGAAAAAGAAATGACAATAAATGAATTCTCAGGGATTATTACAGCACTTTCCACTATTTCCATGGCTGTTGTAGCAGGTTATGCTTTGCATACATGGCGCAAAGAGTTTATCGGAAAGAGAAAAATAGAACTAGCCTGTCAAATAATGAAAAGTGTATATGATGTACAAGATGCCATACTATATGCAAGAATTGGACGCATCAATGAGCTTGATATTAAAGAAGTGGAAAGGTGGGTAAACTCAGAAAAGCAACGTGATCCTGAACATATGGGAGTTTTTCCCAAAAGATTCCACTTTTGGATTCCCCATCGCCGCTTGGCTGAAAGACAGGATAAACTTGAAAATTTACAAAATTATATGAACGATGCCTGTCTTTACTGGGGTTTAGATTTAATGAAATTAATCTTTGAACTGAATGAATTTTCTCTGAAAATAAGAACCGCTGCAAAAGATTTATACTATAATGATACACCTCAAGATCCGGCTGTTTTAGAGAATATACTATTCTCCAATGATCCAAATGATGAAATAAATAAAAGAATAAATGAAATTGTTGAGGAAATTAAAATTAATTTAGAGCCAATCTATAAAGACAAACAATTTAAATGGAAAAAACAACGCTGAAGTGACTTTGCAAAAATCGGCATTGTATGTAACTGCCCGAAATTTTGCATTTTCCAACATAAAACGAGCTTACCATAGTCATTTTGGCAAAGTC
>USGC01000013.1 GCA_900554095.1 uncultured bacterium | reverse complement strand
GGGGCTCGCGCGTTTAGCCCTCTAAGATACAAAAATAAATACCTCTTGCATAAAGTGAAAAATATTGATATAATGAATAATATATTAAACAAGCATGAGGTTTCTATGAAAAGAGGATTTACATTAGCAGAAGTTTTGATAACACTTGGCATAATAGGTATCGTTGCAGCAATGACCTTGCCGGCTTTGATAAGTAACCATAATAAAAAAGTAATTGCTACACAATTGAAACAAAATTACAGCATAATCTCGCAAGCTTTCACAATGGCGCAGGCTGAATACGGGGATAGAAAAAATTGGGATTTTTCTTCTGTAGCAGGGAATAATGATACTACTGTGGCAACGAAGAATAAATATGCTAAGATTTTGGGCGATAAATACTTTGTTCCGTATTTAAAAAATGTAAAAAATTATGGAATTTCTTCATTGAAAGATGCCGGGTTTAATAAAGGGTATAAATTGGCAAACGGAAATACTCCGACTTACAATATGGCATCTGAAAATGATACCCGTTATATTATTGAAATGGCTAATGGTGCTACGTATTTTCTATTTTGGGATTCCAATACTTATAATGTTTTGACAGACTTTGTTATATATATTGATATAAATGGTAAAAAGAAACCTAATGTATTCGGCAAAGACACTTTTAATGCACGTGTTAAACCGGATGGTAAACTGCAATTTTACACTGCTGAATGCCCTGAAGGCGACAGAGAATGTTTAAAAAATAGATGTATTACCACCTACACTTGCGGCGCGCTTATTATGAACGATGGCTGGGAAATCGCTGACGATTATCCTATAAAGCTTTAACTTTTACTGAAAAATCGGATAATCTTTTCAAGAAACCCCTCATCTTCAACCATGTCGCTGTTTTCGATTTTATTCAGTGCCTTCTTAACCTTGTCGTAATCCTCAGAATTCGGTGCAACTTGAAGGTATTTTTTGTAAAATTCGACAGCAGAAGGTTTGTTTTTTGCTCTTGCGTAAGCTTCTGCCAAACGTTTTATGAGAGCGTAATTTCTTTTGTCAGCTTCATACCATTTTTCAAGGTAATCGCATTCCATACCGTAATCGCCTATGCTGTTTCTGAAATCAGCCAGTTTTTCCAAAGCTTTAATGTTATTCGGCTCAAGGCTTGCAATTTTTTCATAGAACTCTATTGAATGGTTTTTGTCGCCGTTTTCCTCCAGCAAAACCGCAAGAGTTGTTAATAAATTTACATCATCATCTTTAATCTGATGAGCAATCAAATATTCGTTAATTGCGATATCTGTGTTTTTACGGATTAAATTATATTTGCCCCAGTTTAAATGGGCGTTGTATTCGTCTTTTTTATTTTCGTAAATCAGTGCGCGCATTTGATACGTTAGTGGCGAGTTTTTTTCATATTTATCAAACTCGTTTACATTCTCAAGCGCCTTATCGTAATCCTCGGTTACAAAATAATATTGAGCCAAAAGAGAATAAAAACGAGAGTTAGTTTTGTGTTTAAGTTTATTTTCTTCTAATATTTTAAAAGCTTCTTCAGGCTGGTTAAGCTCCAGAAGGCATTTTGCTTTTGTTAATTCATCGTTTGTAGTGTCTAGTGCTTTTTGGCATTCATTATTTTTAATATATAAGTTAGCCAGACTTTCTCTGATATTGTTTGAGTCTATACCTTTATTAAATGCTCTTTCAAGTACATTTACAGCACTTGATAGTGCATTTTCTTTTAAATAAAGGTTTGCAAGGTTCAGATAGGTTTCATCCGGAATGCCCTCGTAATCCAAAAGTTTTAAATATTCGTCAATGGCTTTCATATTAGAACCAGTTTGAGTGTACAAGCTTGCCAAAACAAATCTTGTAGTTTGAATTTCTTTATCATCTTCGGCATTTACAAGTGCTTTTTTAAAATCATTTATGGCATGCTCAAGCTGGTGTTCTACAGAATGAAGATTCCCGCGATAGATGTAATATTTATACTTGTCTTTAAATTGATAAATGTCCATCAATTGCTCATAAGCCATTGTGTTAGTTGCGTCTTGTTCAAGAATTTTAGAGTAATACTCAGCAGCTTCATCTCCTTTATTCAGCATCATTGCAAGGTGTCCGAGGCGTTCTAAAATCTGTAAATCATTAGGTTTATGTTCATACAATTTCTTGTATTCAGTGTAAGCTTCATCGTATTGTTCGTTTTCTTCAAACTGTTCTGCTGTCTGTATACTCATTTTTGACTCCTTGATAATTCTATTGAAATTATTATAACCTAAACAAAATCTCGCGTATAGCTTATTCAGGTTAAGCAGGTTAGTTGTTAAACTTGTTTTGGGCCTGTTCGAGGTTGTTAGATATGTAGAATTCTACAGCTTCAATAGCTTTGTTTAAGACGGTTTTAAGCTCATCAAGCTGATCTTTTGAAAAGTTTTGAAGGACAAACGCTTCTGATGGTATTGGCGGCTGGGGGCCTATGCCGATTTTTAATCTGTTAAAATCCTTGCCTCCAAGGTGTTTGATGATAGATTTAATGCCGTTATGCCCGCCGTCAGAACCGTTTTTTCTAAAGCGCAGTCGCCCCAATTCCAAAGAAATGTCATCGTATATTATTAATACATCCTTAACCTCAATTTTGTAATAATTCATGACGGCAATAAGCGCTTCGCCGGAAAGATTCATATATGTTGTCGGCTTTATCAAGAGGATATCTTCGCCATTAGCTCTGTATTTGCACATAAGACATTTTAACTTTTTATCTTCTTTAAATGTTATGTTCTTATTTATGGCAATCTTGTCGACAACCATGAAGCCTGCATTATGCCGCGTAAATAAATATTTATCCCCAATATTTCCTAATCCTGTAATAAGTTTCATTTCTTTTCACCTTTTATATTTCTTATTTTAACGCAAATAAATATTACCGTTTTGATTTACCATATCTGCGCTTAACAAAAAGATAAAAAAAACTTAATGTGATAATGAATTAAAATTAAGTGAGGATAAAATGATGAGTGCAAAAAACAAGCCTATAATCCAAGAAAAAAGCTCAGAAAAAGTTGCTAAATTTTTAGATAAAAACGGTATCCACAAAAAAGACTTTGCTGAAATGATAGGTGTAACCCTTTCTTATGTATATAACCTTATTGATGATACAATTCCATTTTCAACCCGTTCAACGACGTTAGAACGCATTGCAACGGTAATGGAAATAGAGCCCGAAGATTTTGAAGAATATAAAATTCCGCAAGAACCTATCTTGATAGACGATACAGTCGAATTTTTGAAAAAAGTTATGAATGAAAAAGAAATGAGTGTCGTGAATTTTTTGAAATCATTTCCAAGAAAAAAACGGCTGGAGATAGTTGATATTTTGCGGGGTGCAATTCCTATACCAATAGACTACAAAGAATTAAGCATGATTGCACAAGTTTTGGATATAGATAAAGATGAATTATATGACATGTGGGAAAAGCGTATGAAACAAGTGTTAGAGACAAATGGAATGAATATCTATGCAAATGCCGCTTTAGTAAATGCCATGTTTGATTGTGCAAAAAAATATATTGATTTACAGTAAATCAATAATGATAAATTGGAGCCGTCCTATACAATTATGTTGTATAAGGCGGCTTTTGAATATAAGAAAAAATATTTAATTAACCTGTTGACATTAAAAATTGTTTTTGCTAACATAAAATTACTGACGAAATGAATAGCAATTAGACAGTTGCGCTTGAAGCTCAGCAGCCCAGAGAGGCTTGCCGAACGTAATTCAAATAGGCTCTACCTGCTGGGAACACGCAATGACAATTGAATAAAAGTTTTGCGCTTGTAGCTCAGCAGGTAGAGCACTCCCCTTTTAAGGGATAGGTCGCGCGTTCGAATCGCGCCAAGCGCATTTTTTTATGCCCTTATTATAGTCCCACTGGTTTGATTTTATTCTGCTTCTTGTTTTTTAATGCTTTCGCCTAAAAGTTCGAATGATCCTTTTATTACTACGTTTTCGCCTGCATTTATGCCGGATATAATCTCTGTGTAATTGTCATTCTTTCTACCTATTTCAACTTTGCGTTCTTCGTATGTATTGGGGGCTGTTTTTACATAGGCAAAGTAATAGTCTCCATATTTTTCAACTGCATCACTCGGAATTGCCAAAACATGTACAATCCCGGTATTTACAAACATTTCAGCATACATGTTCGGCTTTATTTTAAAATCTTTATTTGGAATATCTGCACGGACTTCTAATGTTTTTGTTGTACTGTCCAAAATCGGTGAAACATACGAAAGAACACCATTTATAGTTCCAGATTCCTCTTCAAGCGTTCCTGTAACAGCTTCGCCCAGGTGCAGGTTCTGAGAATCCTTTTCAAATGCGTATCCGACAAGCCATATGGTTGATAGATCTGCTAGATTAAATAATTCTCTGTTCTTTTCTACTATTTCACCTGGATTTACTTTTCTTTCAAGTAAAACACCGTTTTTGTTTGCTCTTAATGTTACATACGGCGAGATTTGTTTTGTTCGTAAAACCCCGTCAATGCTTCCTCCATATACTGCAAGCCTTTGTTTGTAGACGTTTATAAGGGAGGCGCGTTTCAAGTATAAGGCATCAAGATTTGCTTTATCTTTTTTCATCTGCGCATTTGCGGTTTCGTATTCTGCTCGTGAGGAAATTTTTTCGTTATATAATGTCTTTTCTCTGATAAAATTTTGCCGGGAAAGCTCGTATTGCGCTTTTAATTCATTTACTTTCGCATCAATTTCAAGAATTTTTTCCAGGAATTCTAACTGTATTTGACTTATTTCATCGGATTTTATTTTAACAATGGGCTGGCCTATTTTCAACGCAGCACCCGGTTCAACAAAAACTTCTGTAATTTTTCCGTCAATTGGTGAGTAAATTCTTTCTATAGATTGATTTCTTGCTTTAAATTGAGCAGGAATTGTTATTTGCAGTTCTATATCCATCAGTGAAAGAGGAGATGTTTCTATGCCCGCATTTTTTTCTTGTGCGTCTGTTAATGTAAGTTGCTTTACTAAAGACGTGTTATCTTTTTTAGAGCAACAGCCCGATAATATGACTGTTAATGCACATATTACAAAAATTTTAATAATTTTCATGATTATATTCCTCTGTAATTTTATATAATAACGGAATTAAAAATATTGTAAAGGCTGTTCCGAATAGAAGCCCTCCGATTATTGTTATTGCAAAAGGTTTTTGGCTTTGAGCTCCTATCCCGTTTGAAAGTGCTGCTGGTAGCAAGCCGAGTATAGCAACGCAAGATGCTGTTAATACAGGACGTAATTTTTGTACAGCTCCTTTTATAATTGCGATTTTGTAATTGTCGCAGAATTTTTGCTGGCGAATAATTGAGGAAAGCATAATTACGCCGTTTTGTATAGATACGCCAATTGCAGCAATGAAACCTACGCCTGCTGATATTGAAAAATATGTTCTTGTTATGAAAAGCGAAAGGATACAACCGCTAAGAGTTACTATGATAGGCGACATTGCAATTAGAACGTCTTTTTTATTTTTGTAATTTAAATGAAGGATTAGAGCTATCAGCAGTAATGTAACCGGAAGAATTATTGCAAGACGTGAATTGGCACTTTTTTGGCTTTCTGATTGTCCTGCCCATTTGATATAATACTCATTATCAATTTCTAATTTTTGAGAAAGCTCTTTTTGGGCATCTTTTACAGTAGAGCCTAAATCTCGGCCTCTAATATTAAACCTTACTATTGCAACGCGGGAGTTTTCACTTCTTGTTATAATCATAGCGCCGTTGTCTGTTGTGATATCTGTAACGTTGCTTAATGGTACAGATATGCCTTCGGGTGTTTTTACGATAACATTTTGAACTTTTCTTAGAGAGTCTCTGTCTTTTTGTTCAAGTCTTAAAAATACATCGAAGCGCTTTTCATTTTCAAGAACTTGGGTTGCATTTTTTCCGCCAATAGCGATTTCTACAACTTTTTGAATGTCATCGCTTCTGAGGCCGTAGCGGGCTGCTTTTACTCTGTCAATCTTAATCTGATACTGCGGCTGGCCTATAATTTGGTCATAAGATAAATCAACAACACCGCGCACATTTGATAAAAGTGCTATGGCTTTATCTTGGAGGTTTTGCAGCTCATATAAATCAGGCCCGTAGATTTTCAAAACAACTTGACCCTTAGAACCGGAAACCGCTTCTTCTACATTGTCTTGGATGTATTGGGTGAAATAGGTAGTAATCCCGGGGATTTCTGATAATTTATAAGACATATCTTCAATTAGTTTTTGTTTATTTTTATGCCATTTAAAGCGCCAATCTTTAGCAAGTTTTAAGTCAACCATATTTTCTATGTTGCTTAAAAGATTAGGGTCTGTGCCGTCGTCTGCCGAACCTATATGAGAGATTACATTTTTTACTTCCGGATATTCTAAAAGTACTTCTCTTATTTTTCTCGCAACATCAACAGAGTGTGCAATTGTTGTGCTTCGCGGCAAAACAGTTACGCGAAGCCAGATGTTGCCTTCGTCCAAATTGGGCAGAAACTCAGAGCCAATAAAGCAAAATAAAGCAATCGCTGTTAGAAATAAAGCCGCAGTAAAAGTTAGAAATTTTTTTTGGGCATTAAAAACTTTATTTAATGTCTTTTCATATAAGATTGTAATTTTTTCGAGCGTTTTGTTGTACTTCTCTGTAATCTTCTTATTAGGAACATAAATTGCTGAAATTGCAGGCAGGAAAAATAATGACGCGATTACAGCACCGATTAGTGAAAATCCCATTGTGAAAGCAAGCGGGTGGAATAGTTTTCCAGCAACTCCGTCAAATGCAAAAATCGGCAGGAAACAGCATAGAATTATTATTGTTGAAAATACAATTACACTGCCTACTTCTTTAACAGCTTTGTATATTAATGCTTCTTTTTTGTTTTGAGAGAGTGTGCCTTTGTAATCTGTAAGACATCGGAAAATATTTTCCATTAATATAACGGCCCCATCAACAATAATACCAAAGTCTACAGCTCCCATGCTCAGAAGATTTGCAGGAATATTAAATATTCTAAAAAGCATAAAGGCAAAACTTAATGCAAGCGGAATTACTAATGACGCAATAAGTGTTATTCTCAAATCCAAAATGAAAGCAAAAAGTACAATAATTACAAAAACAATTCCGCATATAACATTATGAGAAATTGTATGCATAGTGTTATCTATCAATTCGCTTCGCTGATAAAAAGGAACAAGCTTAATACCTTTAGGAAGCTGAGCTTTTATTTCAGGAAGTCTTTTCTGCAAATTTTTAATGGTTTTTGTTGGATTTTCTCCTTTTCTCATAAGGACAATGCCTTCAATTGCGTCATTATCGAGATTTTTACCTACTTGACCGATACGAACAGCAGGTTCAATTGTTACTATACCAACATCTTTTACCCGTATTGGAATACCGTTTCTTGATGTTATTACGGTGTTTTCAATGCTTTCAATGTTTGAATATAATCCTAGTCCTCTTACAATGTACGCTTGGTCATTATTTGAAATGTAATGTCCGCCGCCTGTGGAATTTGACGCTTTTATTGCATCAAAAATTTCTCCGACATCAATATTATAAAAACGAATTTTTTCATGATTTAGAATTACTTTGTAAGTTTTAACCGGCCCGCCAAAGCTGTTTACTTCGATAATTCCCTTGACTTGCTTAAAAGCTTTTTCAAGCTGCCAGTCTTCGATGGCCTTCAAAGTCATTGGATTATAATAATCAGATTCCAGCGTGTAACGGTAAATCTCGCCAATAGCTGAAGCATCCGGCCCTAAAACGGGTTTTACACCATCAGGCAAATCAGTTTGATAAATTCTTTCCAAGACTTGCTGCCTTATTAACGAGGACGGAAGTCCGTCAGCAAATACAACTTTTATAACAGAAAGTCCGAATAATGAACTTGAATATAACTTTTTTTCATTAGGAATACCATTTAAATTTTTTTCCAAAGGAATAGTTGCGAGTCTTTCGACTTCTTCGGCGGATTTACCTGGCATTTGAGTTATAACTTGCACCATAGGATTTGTGAAATCCGGATACGCTTCAATATCAAGGTTTTTAAGACAATATCCCCCTATCAGCAAAAGTATTAATGCAATTGTTGCTGTTATAAATTTCTTTTTTATTGCAAGTTTAATCAAATTATTAAACAGCTTCATTATCTATGTTAAACTCCTCCGCGTTAACTTCTCTCAGAAAATCAATCCAGCAATTATAATATTCTTTAAGAGCATATGTGTAGCCGACAATTATTGATTTGTATGACTGCTCCATAACAATAAGTGTTGTGAGATTTGACTTTCCTACTTCATAACTCCGTTTTGAAATCCTTATCATTTCTTCTGAATTTTTTAAAAGTTTTTCATTATAATAATTTAAGTTTGTTTTTGCTGTAACAAATTTTTCATAAGCATTGTTGAGATCGTTTAAAGCCTTGTATTGAGTGGAATTGTAATTAAGCTGTGCTTTTTCAATTTCAAGCTTTGCATTTTTGATTTCCGGGCTGTAATTGTAGAAAATTGGTATGTTAACCAGGCTTGCACCTGCATAAGCGCCGCTTTGGAACTTGCCGTCATCACTCATCCCCGAACTTTGATATCCGTATCCTCCAAGTACCGCTAAATCAGGAATCCGCTGTCTTGCTATGACTGTAAGATTTTTTTTAGCGACATCAATTTTCTGTTTTGCTATTTTTATATCAAATCTGTTTTGAAGGCAGTTTTGTGCAATAGAATCAAACGCGGGCAGTGCGTTTTGCGGGGCTGGGGTTAATAATTCTGTAAAATTTTCGGTTTCATTAAATAATTCATCTGCTGTATCGAAAGAGACATTCGTTCTATCTTTTGGATTAATGACTTTGTTGAATTCAAAGACTGCGCTTTTTACATTAACTTGAGCGGTGTTTACCTGTGTAATCATTTGATTAAGAGCTATTTCTGCTTGTAAAACATCCATTTCAGGCGCTGCACCTGCTGCAACTCTTTTCTTTGATATAGATAAAAGCTCTTCAAGTAGTTTTTGCTGTTGTTTAAGGCTGTTTAAAATAGATTTTGCGGCAACAAGGTTAACATAAGCTTCTCTAACATCCATCTTTAAATCAAATTCAAAGTAAGCTGTATTTTCTTTGGCTAATTCAAGATTTGCCTTTGCGAGTTTTTTTCTTGCGCTTCGCTTTGCAATCTCAATTGTTTCAGAAATCCCTATCTGTTGAGGGTTGCCTTCTCCTGCTTTCCCAAAATTATAAAACACATTAAAATCAGGATTTTGCAGACTGTTTGCTGTTTTAATGCTGTTTTTCGCAATATTTATATCAAGCTTATTGGCTGCGTAATCAATATTATTTTTAACAGCAAGGTCAATAGCGGCTTTTAGTGTAATTTTCTCTGTACTTGTTTCAGCAGCACAATATGAACCAAAAATTAATATTATAAATAATACTATAATTTTTTTCATCTAATCACCTGTATAAAAATTATAGCATACATAAAGTAAAAAAGGGTGTTTTTTACACCCTTTTACGTTATGCTGTTTTGTTAATGCCGTGTTCAGAAGCTTGCTTTTTATTGTATAAATAATATCCGCCGGCACCGAGAAGTGCTACTGCTCCGCCGCCGAAACCTATTATTTTGCCCCATTTTGTTTTAGAGGCTTCTTTTACTATCTTTTGACCTTCTTCCTGTACAGTGTTTGTAATTGGAGTTTCAGCAGCACCTGGTGTTTTAGGAATATTTTCTTTAATCTCTTGTAATATTTTTTCAGAAGCTTCGCTTATTGCTTTTGAACTTTCTTCTGCCGCTGATTTGCTGGTAGTTTTTATGGTTTCAATTACCTGAGTGCCGGTTTGCTGAAGCGTTTCTATGCCTTTGTTTGTTGCTGTAGTAATTGCAGTTAAGGCTTCTTGAACTGCTTTGTTAATTGATTCGGCAGTAGATTCGGATGTTTCTTTTATGCTGCCAACAAGTTTTTGGAGTGGATTTTTGTTTCTGGCTTCCCAGCCCTGGGGAATTTTCCAGATATCCTCTTTGTACATTTTGTTTGCAGATTTGCCGCCGTTGAACTCATTGTTATTATGCCAATCAAAAGATTCAGACGCGTTTTTTGCACATTTTTTTATGTAATTTTCATTGTGATTGATATATTCTTCAACCATTATTTTTAACTTGTCAGAAACTTCTTTAGCAACTCTGGCGCGTCTTGTATCATCAATCAAATCATTGCTAGCGTTCCAAGACAGTCCATCAAACGGAGGGTTCATCTCAGGAGCAGTTTTAGTTTTCCATCCATTGCTTTCGTTAATATAGTCGACAGGGCCGCCTGTTGCTGTTACGAGTGAAGGCACTCCGGCCGCTTTTGCCTCTAGCGGTGTAATCCCGCACATTTCACGGCGTGAGGTGAATATTCCATGAGTTGCACAGCCTACTAGTTTATTTGGAAAACGTCCATCACAAAGAGACAATTTACCTTTAAATGCGCCTCCTTCTAATTCGATGATTTTATTATACGCATTTTCAATTAAGTGCCATTCGCGAGAACCTTTATCAAAAGGAGCATCTCCCCAGCCTAGTAATGTGTTAACTTTTAATTTAAGTTCCATAGGCACGTCGTCCCGTTGATAAAAGTCTAAAAGTCCTTCAAGAGTAATAGTGAAAGCTTTTTGTTCATCAGGCCTTCCCCAGCCCATTAAAAGCATTTCGCCTTCTTTATATTTGGAAAGATTTCCGATAACACTGCGCCCTTGTTCTATCTGTAAAGGATTGAAAAATACTCTGTTGAGAGTATCTTGGCCTTCTGTCAGCGCTTTGTTCATTATGTCTGTAAGCCATTTTGCATTTTTTTCTCTTTTTTTAATAATTTGTTCAATCGGTTCATCTAAGGTAAAAGTATGGAAACCATTTTTGTGGTCTGTTAAAATATTGTTGCCGCGCCCAAAGCTGCCTTTATTGTTATCTAAATTTAAACTTGCAGGAGTTGAACCGTTAAGAGGGCTGATTGTTTCAATATTTCTTATATCAGCTCCTATTCCAGGAGCTACATCCATGTTCGGATTTTTCATTTCTTTATCAAAGTTTGGAGAAACTGTTCCGAAGGATGCGTTATCCGGATTCATTTTCTTAGCATTGATTGCAATTTTGGTAACATTGTAATTTCCAAAGAAGTCTACAAATTCTCCAATCATTGGGGCAAAAGCTTTACGTACAAATTGCTTTTCCAGGTCGGTTAAATTTCCCCAGCCGCGGCTGTTAAAGTTTTCCAGCAATTCGTAACTTGGATGATTTCTTAAAGCTTCAACGTCTTTTGGGCCAAAAATTAATCTTGCAAATTGGAAAGGATTATCGGTTGATCCCTGATAATTTTTACCGGTATTATGGGCTGTATGGTGTACAATTGATCCATTGTAATATTCGTCTCCAGCAGCAGAAGCGTTTGCCATATGGGCTAATATTGTTGCAACAGGGCGGTCATGACCCCAATATGAGCCTGGATTCCAGTTGCCCAATTTTTCTGTATTCATTTGTTTTTCGGCATCAAGGCATGCTCTTACAAAATCAGAGTTGATTATCTCTGCCTCAATTCCGCCCCAGCCGTCGGGGCCATATGTATAAGGTTTTGGTGTTTTTGCAAGCTCTTTTGTATACATAAAATAGTTTGGTTTGTCTTTTATAACGTTATAGCTTGGATTATCTTTTGCGATTTCAAAGAGTTCATAATAAATTTTTTCAGTTTCGCCTATTTTGTTATTAGACATTCTTTCAACATGCCCTTTGACGCCGGTTTTATCCAGAAGGCAATATTTTGATAAACTGTCAGCGGTTTTACCATCCGGCTCACTTTGGATTACAAATCGCAAGTCTTTGATATCATAGTTGTTAGATTTTGCAAAATCTTCTATTGATTGTCCCGGCGCTGCGCTTAAAAACCATTTTGCTTCTATTTGTTCAGGAAGTTTACCGTCAACCAATTCTATGTTTTTAGTATATAAGAATTTATAGCCGCCTTTGTGGTTGTTATGTTCGTGGAAAGGTTGGAAACTTCTTACATCCATATTTTCATGCTCAATCATGCTTTTAGGGCCTTCGTAAGTTACAACGCCCATGCCTCCTTGAAAATCTTCAGGCAGACCTGTGCCTTTATTTTCAAAAGCTAATGAACTTACCTGGTTTGGATTTCTGTTATTTCCGGTGAAAGTAATGTAAGCGAACGATGCCGGCTTAAATTCTACAGTATCGTGTGTCGTAACATAATTTGTATCTATGCTTTTTGAGTAATTGTACCTGTTTAAATTTACCCGCTGAAAATTTTGGGGTCTGATTGCATCTACGCGCATTTTACACCTTATCCCTTTTCTATCACTAACTATTTTTGATCATATGCAGAAAAATATATCTCCTGCATATATTCTAAAATGCTGACATGAATTTTTTCAATAGCCTGATTGGTTTTTATTAAGAAATATTAAGTAAAGTTTTTATTAATAATTAAGGAAATTTTTCTGCCTTTAAAGTATTATTGTTACTGTACTTTAATAAGGAATATTTATGGAAAGATTTTTTGGGATTTTTGGGATTATTTTTATATTTTTAATAGCCTTTTTGATGTCAAACAACCGTAAGGCTATTAATTATAAAACCATTATAACCGGCTTTGTCTTACAAATTTTGTTGGCTGTGTTTATATTCAAAGTACCGTTGGGCCAGATGATATTTTTAAAAACCGGACTTTTTATCACAAAAATTCTTGAATTTGCAAAAACAGGCGGTGAATTTGTATTTGGGCCATTGATGGGCAATGGCGGAGTTATGGAGAATGTTTTCGGTACCGGTTCTCACGTTTTTGCTCTGCAATTAATCTGCTCGTTAATTTTCATGATGATACTTGTGAATATTCTTTATTACTATGGAATTATGCAAAGGGTAGTGCCGGTTATAGGCAAGGCTATGAATAAATTAATGTCAGTAAGCGGCGCTGAGGCATTATCGAATGTTGCAAGCGCTTTTGTTGGTCAGATTGCTGCACAAATTATGATTAGACCTTACCTTGCAAAATTGACTCGTTCTGAACTTTTGGCATCAATGACAGGAAGCATGGCTTGTATTTCAGCTGCTACGATGCCTATTTACATCGGGCTGGGAGTGCCGGCTGAATACCTTTTAGCGGCTTCTGTAATGGCGGCTCCGGGCGCTCTTGTGCTTTCTAAAATAGTTTACCCGGAGACCGGAAATCCGGAAACTTCTGAAAATATTACAATTCATTTCAGTAAAAGAAAACGCCCTTACACAAATCTTTTTGATGCGATTTCGCAAGGGGCGTCTGAGGGTATGAAAGTTGCTATTAACGTTGTTGCTATGATTTTAGCGCTTGTTGCGCTTGTTGCTTTTATTGATTGGGTTTTGGGAGGAGTTGGAAGTTTTATTGTAAATTATCTTCATTTCAACCTGCTCTCAATTGGCATGGATTTATCACAATTATCATTGAACATGATTCTTGGAAAAATTTTCTCAATCTTTGCGTATCTTATGGGTGTACCGATGGGTGAAGCAACAACAGTAGGCGGGCTTATGGGGACAAAACTTGTTTTAAATGAAATGGTTGCTTACGTTGATTTGACTTCATTAACTCAGCCATTGTCTGCAAAAAGCTATCTTATTGCAGCCGTTGCGCTTTGTAGTTTTGGTAACTTCGGTTCAATAGCAATACAGTTGGGCGGTATAGGCGAACTTGCTCCAAACCAGCGGAAAAACCTTGCGCGTCTGGGCGTGAGAGCTTTAATATGCGGGACTTTGACTTGCTATATGTCAGCGGCGATAGTGGGCATTTTGGTAAATTAATTCATCTATTGTTTCAAAAAAGTTTTTTATTGAGCCGGTGATTTTTCCCAGAATTGAAGGCTTCAGGTAATCAAGTGATAATTCATCATTAAGATTGATTTCTTGTTTGCTATCTAATTTTTCTACTTTAAAAAACTGTTCCAAATTTTTGCAGTATTCATTTAAATCAGCGTGTTCAATTCTACATTTATTCTTGCTTGTTGTGAAGCCGGCTTTTTGATAAAAATCAATGCAAGATTTTCCGCCGGGAGTGCATGTTGATGGAACGAGGCTGATATTCTTAATCCCGTATTCTATATCGTGTTGAAAGACGTTATGCAAAAGGGCTTTTCCTGCATGCGGCGCTTTTTTATTTTTTGCAATCGGCAAAGAGGCAAAGCGTGTTATAACTGTTTTTATTTTAGGGGTATCCGTAAAAGCAATGACTCCGCAAGGTTTTTTATTGTAAACCGCTAGAATTACATTTTCAGAGCAAATTCTTTTAAGTGCTGAATTAATTATGTTGTTCCATATTTGTAAACTTCGTTTATCTTTTTCTCGTGGGTAGAACCTTGCAACATTCAACTCCTTTAAAAGTTTGTTAGCAAACGGAACATCATTTTGGTTTAATTTGTAAAGAGTAATCTCCTTTTTGCAGTTATTCAGTATAACTCTTGTAAGCGGATTTGCTTGAAAAGATACGGCGGTATTTTTTTGTCCAATATTCATCAGCATAAATTTCCTTATGAAATCTTAAAATGCTGAGAATATTTTTTTTGCCAAAGTTTTAACTTTTATTAATATAATTTGCCCAATTCTCGTCAAGATTTTGGATAAATCTGTGAGCATCAATTACGTCGTCATAACTAATCGGCTCCGGGCCTTCGGCAACGTCGAGCGCTAATTTATTGTTATCTTTGACTTCTATATCTGAAAATCCGATAAATGCCACTCCAAACTGTTTGCCGCATTTCTGGCATGTTAAATGTGTAACAAGAAGCCCTTTTTCATCACGTTTAATGGTGATTGAATCCTCGCTGAAGCCTTCTTTACATACAGAACAGCAAAGATTTTTAAATAATTCGTTTAATTTCTTTTTCATAATTCCTCTATCCTCTTATTATACAAAAACTTTTAAATTAATTTTGTAAAATTATGTTAATTTTCTAACCATGCTGGGTATAATATTATTGTAAAAGGTTGCGTGGTCCCGCAGCCGTATGTAACTATAGGAGAGTTATATGGAAGCTATTAACTTAATTCTATTCGGTTTTATCGTTTATACTGCGTTAATCGTAGTCCCAAGCATTTGGGAAGAATTAACTACAGAAGGATAAACTTTAAACCTTCATATTTTTACAGACGATGTGTGTGGTAAAAAAGTTTCTTTAATTTTTTCATCGCCAAACAGATGTTTTCCGGTTTCTAAAAGTGTATGATTTACGTTAATTAATTTAACGCAAGACTTAGTATGCTCCTTTCTTGATAAATATTCTCACCTCCCGGGTTTGCCATCTTTCGCGTCGGACGAAAGATGGCCTGTCGGCAGAGGTGTTATGCAAGAATTTCTGACATACATTCGGCGGCTATATCTGTTACAAAATCCATGTCTTTCGGCTCAATGATTAAAGGCGGATTGAAATATATCACATCCCCCAGAGGACGCAGTAAAACACCTTTTTTCAATGCTTTTTTGTAAATTTGATAACCTGTTCTCAATTTTGGATCAAAAGCCTCTTTTGTGCTTTTGTTTTTTACAAGCTCTATTGCATTGATTAACCCTATTGAACGTATGTCGCCAACGTTTTTGTGTGAAGAAAATTTTTCTTTTATAATTTTATTAAAGTAAATTGCATTTTCATTCGCTTTTTTTATAATATTTTCTTCTTTTAATATATCTAGAACTGCTATTGCAGTAGAACATGCTAAAGGGTTTCCGCTGTAGGTGTGGCTGTGCATAAAGGCTTTGCCTTCGTTGTAGTCTGCGTAAAAAGCATCATAAATTTTCTGAGATGTAACCGCGAGCGCCATTGGCATGTAACCGCCCGTCAAGCCTTTTGAAAGGCACATTATGTCTGGAGAAATTCCAGCGTGGTTGCAGGCAAACATTTTACCTGTACGTCCGTATCCCGTGGCGATTTCGTCTGCTATTAAGTGAACATTATATCTGTCGCAAATTTGTCTGAGCTTTTTTAAATATACAGGCGGATAAATCTTCATGCCCGCTGAACCTTGCAAAAGCGGCTCTACAACCATTGCACAAGTTTCATTGCCATATTGAGCAAATGCTTTTTCAGCTTTTTCAAAGCATTCAGCATTACAGTTCTCGCACTTCATACCATATGGACATCTGTAGCAGTCAGGTCCGTCTATACGGATTACATCAAGAAGAACAGGTTTATAAATCTGTGAATACAAATCAACTCCGCCTATTGATAAAGCTCCGATTGTTTCACCATGGTAGGCGCCTGTTAATGCCATAAAACGTTTCTTTTGTGGATTTCCGCTCTGATAATGGTACTGAAAACTCATTTTCATTGCGCATTCAATAGAAGAAGAGCCGTTGTCTGAAAAATTGAATTTGCAAAGCCCATCCGGCAAAACCTCAGACAGTTTTTCGCAAAGAGTAATTGCCGGTTTATGGGAAAAATTGGCGAAGATAACATGTTCTAACTCATCGATTTGTTTTTTTACCGCCGCATTAATTTTCGGGTGGCAATGCCCCAACAGGTTGCACCACCAACTGCTTATTACATCCACATAGCGGTTTCCGTTAGTATCGTAAATGTATATTCCTTTGCCTTTTTCAATTACTATTGGTTTTAGTGTCTCGTAGTCTTTCATCTGCGAGCAAGGGTGCCAAATATATTTTAAATCTTTTTCAACCCAGTTATCTGTTGTTTGCAATTTTAAACCTCCTTAAACAAAGAAACAAGCCTGTCTTTGTCTATTTTCAAATCATCTTCATCCTGTTTTACCTCTGCTATTACCTTGTAACCGCTGAGATTTTCAATTTGAACTTTATTGTCTTTTTCCATAATATCCGTTTCGTTGTAATTGTTTAGAATAATGCCTTTAACTTCAATTCCGTTCATTCGGGCGTATTCAGCAGTCAAAACGGTGGCGTTTATTGTACCGAGCCCTGCGTCTGCAATTATAATTATATCTAGTCCAAGCGCTTTTATAACGTCAGGAAGCATAACCTTTTCTTCCCCAAGGTTAAACGGGCACAGAATGCCGCCTGCGCCTTCGACTACTATATAATCAAATTGGGCTTTTATCCTGTTGAAATCTTCTTGAATTTTATTTAAATGTATTGGATTGTTTTCCATTTCTGCGGCAAGATGCGGTGATACTGCGGGTTTAAATATATAAGATACAAAATCAATAGGTTCTGCCACCATTCCGGCACGCTTTAAGACGTATGCACAATCTCCTGGAATGATTTTACCGTTTACTTCTTCAGCGCCGCTGAGTGCAGGTTTATAGTAACCGCAGTTGAAGCCTGATTCACGCATTTTTTTGACAATTAACCCTGCTACATATGTTTTTCCAACGTCAGTGCCCGTTGCTGTTATAAATATCCCTTTAGTCATTTTTCCCTCTTAAATAAATATGGAGTAACTTCATATTTAAAGTTACTCCATAAAAGTTTTATTTCAAGTACTATTAGAGGGCTCCTCCGCCTCCATCGTTGAAGTAATCGTAGTGGCGGATGTCATCGTAGTTATTGACATAATCAGCTTCTACGTGTTTTTGAGCTGGATAAGTTGTTTTTGCAACTGTGCTTCTATTTCTAAGCAATGCGTCAAAGTTTGGTTCCATTGTCAATTCAAAGTGGAAACGTCCGTATTTTCTATCAGTTTCGTATCTGTTGTTGATTAATGGATAGCCCCAGTACAATCTGGCGCTTAAATCACCCGGAAGCTGTACTCTTAAGCCCATACCGATTGAGGCTAAGAAGTAACTTCCATCATAATAATCTTCGCTTGCAGTCGGGAATACGCCTGCATGGTCTGCAAATACTGCACCTTTAACATATCGTCCAAGGAATGCGTGTCCTTTGATTTCGCGTGGCAAAATAGGAAACATTAATTCGCCGCTTGCAAAGTATCCGTTTTTACCCATCAAGATACCTTCTTGGTAACCTCTAACTGTCGCCAAACCACCTGTTTGGAACTGATCAAGGTATGGGATATGTTTGTTGTTTGGTATAACTTGATAATTTGTTCTTAATTGACCGATAATACCGTGAGAGAAGTCGTGTAGTCTGACTGCTCCGCCGGCAATTTTAACATAGCTTGATTCGCTGTCGAAAATCGGTACAGCATATGATACACCTTGGTTTAAGTACCAAATACCGTATTTAGTATCTTTTCTCATGTTTAACGCAACGTCTGCTGATGTAATTTCATCTAAGCCAAGACCTATCATATCATCAAATAAAGATGTTCTTGCACGTTTATAATTCAATGCAGCATAGCTTTTTAATTCAAAGCCCGGTTTTCTTACTAACGGTTGTGAATAATACAATGAATAGATATATGATTTGCTTTTCAAATCAAGCGGTTCATAAGGGCCGTATTTAATTTTAGCAAAGGTTGATGAATACATAAATCCAACACGACCGTCTTTTTTGTTTACCGGGATATTGTAGTCTGCGAACGGGCTTATTGCTCCGCCGGCAAAGTAAGAACCGATTGATAAGCGGTCTCTGACGCCGAACAAACTGTCAGCATAAATCATTGCACCGCCTCTAAGACGACCGGTTTGATAACGTCCGGCATTATCCATTATACCAACTAAGTGGAACGGAAGTTTTTCATCTGCTGTGATTTCAATATCTGTTGTCCCATTTTCTTCGCCGGCTTTTAAGTTTGCTGATAATCTTACGCCTTCGTTATATCTGTTGAAGTCGAGAATATCTTTTTCTAATTCTACAATATCAAATAGTTGGCCTTGTTTTTGAGGTAATCTGTCTGTAATATATTTTGATTTAGTCCATCGGTTTTCCTGAACAGTAATATTACCAATCTTACTTTCAACTAATTCAATGTATATGTGGCCGTTTTGGACTGTTTGTTCCGGCAAAAATGCTTTTGCTGTTACGAAACCTTTTTGGGCATACAAATTATTAATTTCATCAATAGCTTTTTGAATATCGCTTATGAAGACATTTTTACCTACTAATTGTTTAACTACATTGTTAACTTCATCTTTAGACAGAATAGACGATGGAGCAACTTCAACAGAGTTTATGTAAACTCCTTGAGTATCAATATCTTCAATTTGACCTTGCATAAACGAGCTGTCTGAGTTGTAATCTTTTATGACTTGTCCTTCATTTCCGGTGAAATTTCTTTTATTTTCATAAATGTTATAATCTTCTTTAATTTCTTTTTCGTTTCTTTTGTACCGAAGCATATCAGTATCGTGTTTCATAGACCCGCCAGCGCCTGATTCCATCATAATTTGGTTGATGGAGACGGGCAAGGCTCCTTCATAGGCGTTTGCCGGGGTAACAGATGCAGGAATAGCAATTACACATAATGCTGAGATTCCGAGAATTGCCTTCAATACATTCATTTTACTATTCGTCTTTTTCATTATTCACCTTTTTTAATATTTGTAATTTTTGTTTATAATTTAAATAAAACAAGTCATAAATTTTTTTTGCGATAAATTTACAAAAATTTATATTTGAAGATATTTTTGTATTCACCTGTTATTATTATATATGTCCAAAGACAGTTTGTAAAGGAAGTTAAACAAAATTCACATTTTTATATTATGTATTATAATAAATTTCATATAAACGAAGTAGTATTATTCAGGAGAAAAGGAGATATTTATGAACAACAGAATGAAATTTTTGACAGTAGGAGCATTTGCTTTTGTTATCGGTATGTCAGTTAACAATATTGCGTTTTCTGATACGGCTTGCAATTGTAAAATTGGTGTAGTAGACATTTCAAAAGTCGTCTCTGCATCAACCCAGGTTGCGAATATGAAAAAAGAACAGCAAGCTAAAGCCCAAGAAATTGTTACTTTTGTAGAAAAAGCCAGAAAAGATGTTGCAGCTGCAAAAGATGAAAAAACTAAAAAAAGCTTAGAAGAAAAATATAATAAAGAATTAACAGCTAAAAAAGAAAAAATGGATAAAGATTACGCTGCAAAATTAAAAAATATTGACGATACTATTTCAAAAACTGTAGAAGCTCAAGCAAAAGCTGGCGGATTCAAAGTTGTTTTAGCTAAAGGTGTAGTGCTTTATGGCGGTGAAGATATCACTGACGCTGTTATAAAAGCTGTAAAATAAGCAATTCGTTTATATTAAAAAAAAAGGTCTCCAATTGGAGACCTTTTTTTTTGTATTAAATGTCTTTGTATGAACCTGTAAACTTGTCGTTATAGACTGTGTGTAGTAATTCGTGAGCTTTATGAGAATTCGGATGTTCTAAATACTCTTGATAAAGCTTTTGAATTGACGGGTTCATATGAGATTTACGCAGAGGAAGCTCGCTGTCTTCTTTGTATAGTCCTTGAGCACGCTCACCTTTAATTTTAGAATCATCGCAGCTTCTGGGCTGACCGCCTCCGTTTATGCAGCCTCCGGGGCATGCCATAACTTCAAGAAGCTGGAATGGGGCTTTACCTTCTTTAATTTCTTTTAATGATTTTTCAGCCTCAACTAATGTTGAAACAACGCGAACAACAAGTTTTGTACCTTTTAAATCAAGTTCTATGTCGCGTGAACGGTTTGAGGTACCGCGTAATGGTTTAATATCAACATCTTTAAGCTGTTCACCTGTAGCAAATTCATATGCTGTTCTAACCGCGGCTTCTGCAACACCGCCTGACGCACCGAAAATAGTTCCGGCTCCTGAATATTCTCCAAACGGTGAATCATTTCCCTCCGGTTCAAGCGCGTTGAAGTTAATTCCTGCTTCCTTAATCATACGGCCAAGCTCTTGGGTTGTTAATACGTAATCTGTATCCGGTCGGCCGTTTTGGCTAAGTTCAGGGCGTCA
>USGC01000012.1 GCA_900554095.1 uncultured bacterium | reverse complement strand
GAGACCATGGGCTTGGAAAATCTCAAACAATTCAGTGGTGGGCGGATAAAAACGATTCTGTATATGTTCGGGCAACGCAGGGTATGACGAGCAGATGGCTTTTATCTGAAATAGCCGAGGAACTGGGAGAAGAACCTTACTGGCACACGCAGGAAACGTTTGAACTCATAGAGAATTATTTAAGGCAGAATCCTAAAATTATTATTGTTGATGAGATTGATTATTTGATTGAAAAACATACGGTTGAGACTTTAAGGGATTTGCACGATAAAACCACCTGTCCGATAGTTTTAGTCGGAATGGGAGCGGCAGATAAAAAACTTGCGAGATATCCGCATTTAGTCGATAGGCTTTATAAAACACTTAAGTTCGAACAATTCAATTCTGAAGATATAACCGAGATTCTTCAACAAATAACGGATTTGGAGTTTACTCCTGATGCAATAAATTATCTTGCAACAAGGACAAACCAATTCAGGCAACTGGTTAAGTTGATTAATAAAATAGAAAAACTGTCGGAAACAAACAAAATTGATGAGATAGACGAATATACTTTGAAAGGACTGCTTAATGAGAGAACGAGTATTAAGGCTTTGCAGAAGGTTGGATAAATTTACGCTTGATGAGATTTCGACTATTGCAGAAGATATTAGCGAGTCTGTATTAGAGCTACTTCTCTTGACGTTGGTGCAAGAGGGAAAACTTATTTTTAAAGACAATATATATTTGTATAATAAAGAACAAGGTTGTAACAAACAACGACTTCCGCAATTTTTTCAACATCATTCCAAAACGGATATAGATTACATAATAAAAGGTTTTTGTATTGATATAGAAGTCTTAAAAATGATTGATTTATTCGGTTTTTCAAAACATGTTATGAATAATTTTTATCAATATTTTAGGACAATAATTTATGAACAACAAAAGAACGAACTTGTTAAGTACTTTGAAAAATCCCCTAAAATACCGCAAGAAAGGATTTATATGAATACAAAAGTTTATCTGTATTTATATGAACACAAATTATTTGTATCTGATAAATACTTAATATCTAAAGATGCACGTAAACATACTAATGACGAACGTTTAGAAATAAAAAACATCTATTTGAGAAGTTATAGAAAAGTTTTAAGCCGCTCATTTGCTCATAGATTTCATTTACACCTGGCTGAAGAGTTATGGAAATATGGAAAGGATTTTCCTGAAAGATATTCAGGAATAAATACATTATTATTTGCTTAATATTTCTTCATAAACTTTTCCCCGATTTTTAAAATAGCCTTTATCCTTTTTGTTATCTGATTTTAAAGTGAATATAAAAAATTCGTTCATTTTTTCTGTTCTTGTTATTACTGTTTTTTATTTTCAAAAGTCGGGGAATATTCCCCGCTCTTGAATTTTCGCCTCTTCCATATATAAATAATTTTCATATAATTGAGTTATAGGTTAAAGATTTCCCGGTAGAGCCAGTCATATTGCCTTATTAGGCATTATTCTGCTGTGCAAAAAAATACTGGACAGTCAGCTTATAGAAAAATTTTCAAAATCTTATACAGCTTGATTATAGACAACTAACTATATCAAGAGAGGATTGAAAAATATGTCAAATTGTGTTTATTGCAAAAAACAAATTTTAACTAAAATTATTTTTTCTCTTTTGGATCTTAAATCAAAAGAAATTCAGATGGCTTTGAATATTTCCAAAAGTGTAGTAAGCCGCTATTTGACTGGGGAGAGAGGTTGTCCGGAAATTGACCTTTACATTATTGAAAAGATTTTCGGAATAAAAGTAAAGGATTACACAATTAATGAATGAAACCCAGCAAGTAAAATCAAATATTCCGACTTGGATTTCTGTTCAAGAAGCGTGTAATCTTTTGAATGTCAAAGAAAAGACAATAAAAAATCGCTGCTATAAAGGTGATTTTATTTATAAAATTGAAGCAAAAGATAATATAAAACAAATTTTTATTCGTTATTCATCTTTATCAATATCAAAAAAAATTAACAACGGATCTGATAATAAAAAATATTCTGAAGCTCCTTTATGGTCACGAATTCAGGCAGACAAATACATCGATGTTATAAAAAAAAGTCTTTGTTTGAGAGGCAGAGCCTTAAAACTGTTCATCGAAAATTGGAATAAAAATAATCCTGATAACCATACGTCTTATTCATCCTTAATTAGAATGAGAAATAGATACTTTGCTAGTGGAATAAATGGTTTATTATCAAGATACGGAAATAATTCAGGTAGAACAATAATTGAAGATTGTTATTTTGAATATTTTAAAAATCTTTATTTAGTTGAGGGTGCACCATCCCTACGGAGTTGTTGGGAGCAAACCCTAGGATATGCAATGCGTAAATATGGAATTAGTAGATATGAATTTCCTTGTCACGCAACTTTTAAAAGACGTTTGGAACGTGAAGTTCCTGAGCAAAGTATTTATTTAGCGAGATATGGGGAATCTGCTTGGAATAGGAAATACGGCAATTACATTGATAGAGACTATTCTACTGTAATTTGCGGAGAAGCGTGGGTTTCAGATCACGCTCAAATAGACGTTGCCTGTCTGAATTCAGACGGCAGCGTTGTTTTTCCTTGGGTTACTGCTTGGAGAGATTACAAATCAGGCAAATGGCTCGGCTGGATTCTTCAGTGCGGACATCCAAATTCAGATCATATTTTCCAGTCATTCTATTATGCTGTAGAAAAATACGGTTTGCCAAAAGATGTGATTATTGATAACGGTAAAGATTATCGTTCTAAAGATTTTGCCGGCGGACGAAAATTTAAAATTGAAGCAGATGAGTTCAAAACGACTTGTATGCTTGAAGAATTAAATGTCAAAGCAAATTTTGCTTTACCATATAATGCTCAGACAAAACCAATTGAAAGAGATTTTTTAAAGATTAAAGAATTACTTTCAAAACATTGTATTGGTTACAGGGGAGGTAATGTTGTTGAACGTCCAGAAAAACTGGCAAAAGAGATTAAAGCAGGAAAAATTATTCCGTTTGATGTATTTAAAGAAGTCTTTGATGATTTTGTGATTAATGTTTTAAATAAACGCCCGTCTCGTGGTAAAAACCACGAGGGCTTATCTCCTGATCAACTCTTTAATCAGGAATGTGCTGAAGTTATAAAAGTAGAATCCGATGCTTTGAAATTATTCTGCACAAGGACTTCTAAAAATTACACTATAAGACGAAATGGAATTAAAGATAATGAATTGGGTATTACCTATTGGGCCGATTGGATGATTTCAAAAACAGGTCTGAAAGTTTACCTACGCAGAGATATTCAAAATTTCAAGGTTGCGTGGGTTTTTAGGGCTGACAACAATGCCTTTATCGGTAAGGTTACAGCAGTCAAAGCAGTTGCAGCACTTCACGCAGACGAAATTTCAAAAGAAGCTTTCAAAGATGCAATGGCTATCAAAAAACGCAGTTTGAAGATTGTAAAATCATATATTAAACAAACTCGTGAGATTAGCCTTGAAGAAAAATGTGCAAATTATAAAGCCGCATACGCAAGCGTTGAAAAAGAAATTAAACCAAAAGTTTCACGAATTGCAAATACAAATATGGACAAGGTTATTCGCAAAAGTAAGGAGATGGATGCTTTTGGTCGGCAGGATTTGTCGATGCTTTTAGATGAAAACAAACCGCAGGAAAAACCGCTTTATCTATATGAAACCGACAAAATCCTTGAGCAAGAATTAAAAGGAGTCGCCAATGGATATTAGAGCCGAATTAAAAGATTTGATGGAATCTAAAAATTACAGTATAGCATACGTTTCAACTGCTACAGGGATTGCTAAGTCTACAATCAGTATGTGGATGAACGGTAATTACAACGGCAAAAATGATAAAATTACTGATGCTATAAATAATTTTATTCAACGTGAACACGAACGTTCCGGCAACAGCGACCTGCCTTTTGTAGATATTTCAACGGTTAAATACATCACCGAAATCGGCAGACTGTGCCATACTCAGGGTAAAATCGGAGTTTGTGTGGGTAAAGCCGGACTCGGTAAAACCGTTGCCGTAAAAAGATATACCAAAGAATTTATGGACTCAATCCTTATTGAGAGCGATTCAGGCTACACTGCAAAATCTCTTCTCAAGGAAATTCACAGACGTTTAGGACTTTCCGGTAAGGGTTCGGTTTATGATTTGATGGATGAAGTCGTCAGAAAATTAAACCAATCAGGCAGACTTTTAATTATTGATGAGGCTGAAAATCTTCCATATAGAGCCTTAGAAATTACTCGCCGGATCCACGATAAAACAGGTGTAGGTATTCTTTTAGTGGGTAGAGGAATTTTACTTGAAAACCTGAAAGGTTACAACAATCAGTATGACCAGCTGTACTCAAGAGTCAAATTTACAAAAATTATAGACAAAATTTTGATTCAAGATGTCATAAAAATTCTTGAATCTATCGGACAGAATACAAAACTGGCTGAAACATATCTTCAGTATTCGGATGGAAACACAAGAAGATTAGAACACTTAATTTCTCACAGCATCAGCATTGCCAAATTCAACGGTAAAGCTGAGGTCGATGATGCTGTGATTAAACAAACTTCCAAATTATTAATGGCATAGGGAGGAACGGTAATGAAAAACAATAATGGTAAGTTATTCCGACCCGACACATTGTTACACATTTTTATTATCGCCTTAGCCATTTTTATTTTGGGAGTTCAAATCGGAATCAAGCACGGACGTGAGTTACAGCTTGAGGATATGAGGATAAAGTATGGCTACGACTTTTCAGATTAGAAAAATTCACGCATTAAAAAATGTTATAGGTATGGATGACGACTTATATCGTGAAATGCTTATGTCTTTTGACGTTACATCATCAAAGGATTTGACATTTACTGAAGCTGCAATTTTTGTAGATATTCTTGAAGATAAAGCCGTTGCGATAAACAAATGGATTAAGCAGCCGAAAAAATATGCGGATTTGAGTCGCACAGAAAATATGGCATCTGATGCACAACTCAGAATGATTGAGGGATTGTGGAGAGATGTCTGCTATTTCAATGATGATAAATTTGCGAAAAAATCCCTGAGAAAGTTTTTAAAATCAAAATTTAAGGTCGATGACATTATGTTTTTGACCAGAGCCAAAGCCTGTAAAGTTATTCAGGCAATAACGGCAATAAAAAAGAAATTAAAAGAAAAAAGTGCGGCCACACTTGAGTAGTAGAAGAGAAAGTAAAGGAGAAAAAAATGATGCTAACAGCAGAAAAAACAACCGATTCAATGGGTTCAATGATGAAAAACCAATTTTTTGGAGATGTTTCTCATAGTTCTGATGACCCTAAAGAATGTGCAATGATGGGGTTAATCAGGAATCAAAAAATTGACCTTGAAGATCGTTTGAACGATGCAAAATTGAAGTTTGCTGATGCAAATCTGGTTAAAGATAACTGGAGTTGTGCCAAAGAACGTGAAATTGATTGCAAGGTTCTTGAAGGACAAATCTTCATCTTATCTAAGATCGAACGAGACTTAGAAGATATGCTTACCCCTGCAAAAATGCCTCCCGACTAAAGTTTACACGAGGTCGAAACGGTCGGCTGTGCTGACCGTCTTAGAGTAAGGCTCTAACTGATGAGACCAATAAAAGTAAAGGAGACAAAAATGGAAAACAAAGCAACAGCAGTTTTGGATCAACGGATTGTAGATATCCAACAAAAAATTACTCAGGCAAAAGTCAATATTGCAGATGTAGTTATCCGAACAATGGATATGGACATTAGAAATATTAAAAGCCCGAAAGATATGCTCCCATACGTAGAGGATATAGATAAAATGCCGCAATACCTTAGAGAAGTAAAAGTTAATGAAAATCTTTTAACCGCATTAACACAATCTCGAAATGATATTGAAAATGCTTACTCTACTACATTAGCACAATAAGGTCGAAACGAGCTGCTAACTGTGCAAGCGGCTCGTCTTAACGTAATGCGTTAACTGATGAGACCACCATTAAATAAGAGGAGATTATGGATTACAAGCCTTGGATGGACTTGATACAGCCTGAAGATATGCCGAACGATGACTTAAAGTTCATCGCAGAATCTGCCGGCATAAAATCCGCCTTGGCTCTTATTTTCTGCTCGCCGGGATTAACAGTAAGTATCCCGAAAAATCCGTTTCGTGAGATAAAAGAAAAATATATCATGAGCCAGTATGATGGCAGAAAATATACCGTAAACCGCCTCGCAATTGAATGCGATTTATCTCAAAGATATATTTATAAAATTATAAAAAAGAATCTCCACAAAAAGCACAACTTGCCAAAGTCGGATAAATAGTGAATCTTTAAACATCACTTCTTTACTCTAGTGTTTAAACATTAGAGTTTTTCTTGTATAATTTATTTTACATGAGGGGATAACATGCCGGTATTAGAAAAACAAAAACCTTTATATAGACACAATTGCGAAGATTGCATATATTTAGGTTCTGATGAAATCAGAGATTATTATTTTTACGTTGAGCATTCTGTATCAGATGCCGACTCTCTTATAATAAGACTGGGGAATCAGCCGAGCGATTATTTTTCAATGCCTGTAAATGTAATGCAGGAAGCTCTTGAGTCGTCTAGTTTTATTGATGAAGAAAACGTATTTTTTAATTGTTATAATCGGTATTTGGAATATGTTGGGAAAAGTAAAACGCTATAAAATATAGCGTTAGTTATTAAATTTTAATTGATTAAGCCAATCCGGCTCTGCATAATTCTTCTTCATTCATATCATCAATCGGTCTTATGTAATCCATCCCGATTCTATATTTCTTTTGATTCTTTGTTATGCACATTGCATAATCCTCGTGGATTCTGTTTTTGTTTTTGTAAGTGTATAATACAACGTCTACTCTATCGTGAATTGTGTTATATACATTTGTGCCGAATAAAACGGAACTTTTTTCGCTTTCTAAAGGTTTATGAGAAGTTTCATCTTCAAATAAAACTTTATCAAGCCATCCAAAATAATGTTCTTTTGTTATTTGTTTGACGTCTTTTTCTCCAAAACATTGGTCTGCGAAGTGTCTGCCTATTCTTGCATCCAACAATTCTCTAATCTGTTCAGGTTTTGCCCCTGATAATTCAAGCAGGGTTTCAAAAGCATCGTTCCATCTCTGTTGAGTTTCTTTGTTGGTATAATGTTGTGCTGTTGTTCCCCAGAACCCCCATTCTTTGTTTTGCGTTTTTAAAATTTTCTTTGTCATAATTTTATCCTTTCTTTACTGCTCCTATTCTGCAAAGTTGGTAAACATAAAATTATCTATGTAAAAATCAAGCAGAGGAATTCCCTCTTCGTTATCTATATAACCGTTATCGCAACCTGGGGTAATCTGTCCTTCTTCAACTAAATCTTGAATTAACTCAAGTAAATGTTCTTTTACCCTTTCTGGAGTTGCTTGTTTAATGTTTTCAATCAACTGTTGTTTGTTTGTTTTTGTCATAATAATCTCCTTTGATTAAGTTATTACATTGACATTAATCGATTGCATTAGTTTGTAAATCAAGTCATTGTAGACGTTTTGTATCATTCAGACACATTAACGATTATTGGATTGTATAAACTCATTAATATTGGTTTTAAAAGATTGCTCTTTTTCAATTATTTTAATAAAGTTTCTTTCTATTTCACGTTTACATTCGTTTTCAAAATACTGTCTGTATTCTTCAGAGTTTGTTTCAGGATCTTTATTCTGATAATTTCTGACCTTGATATCAATATTCTGTAAGTCATAGAGTGCTGTTGTCATATAAGATAATTCATAATCAAAACTTGGGAATGAATATCCTAGCACGTTAATATTACTTGGTTTATTTTTAAAAACCGTATTTCGTGCGACCTGATAAATTTCGTGTAATCTTGTTTCTTTACTTAAGATATAGTCTACTAAATAATTTATATCGTTTTTAATGATGAATTTTTCGCAGAATTTTTTATAAATTTTATTTATATCACTAATATAGCCGGATTTATCTTTGTTTCCATACCGATTTTTGCTTCTATACAAGACCGAATTTATATCCAGGTAGGAACTTTTCTTTCTCTGCATTCTGTTTTGTATCAGTTTTGAGATCTGTTCTTGGTCTTTTTTATTTGCATATACAATAAATACCGGAATTTCTTCTTTTAAATATTTTTGAAGTGTTACTTTTTCATAACCGTAATAGCCCAGAGAGTCTATTGTTTTTTTAGAATTAAAATCGGTAAGAACGATTTTAAAGCCTCTATATTCTTCCAGAGCTACTAATAAATAGATATTATCCAAATGTGTAAATTTTAAGAAATCTTTTATATTTTTTAAATTATATGCTCTAAACAATTTGACCTTAGTAATATCTACGTTTAGTTTTTTATAAAGCGATTTATTAAAAGAACTAATCATTCTTTTTATTCTGTGCTCATCGTTGTCCTTAGTTATTGCCTTAATAAATTCAAGATAGTTTTGTTCAATTGTTGTCATAATTGTGTCTCCTTATGTTTTGTTCTACACTGACATTCATCACTCTTGGCAGGGCAAAAGTGAAGTCATTGCAGACATTTCGTATCATTCAGACACATTAATTAAAGGATACGTTCAATATACCAGTTTGAATTTTGCAAATTATTGAAATTCCAACGTAAGCTGAAGTAAAAATCGGATTCAAAATTATTGTTTGGTTTAACAAATGACGGCAGAAAATTTTTCCGGCTTTCTTGCTTTTCAAAATTATCAAGAGCCGTTTTTAATTCGGCTTTAAATTTTTCCTTAAATTCCGGCAGGGTTAATTCCAAGAGTTCACGAGTTCTTTTATTTTTTACAATAATTTTTTGTGCCATAGTTCAATCCTATTCCTTTATTATTCATGTGTCTATTACCCGATTGGGGTTATTTATAAAGGGGGAGAATATCTCCCCCTTAGTTATAGATATTTATAAATGATGGCTTTCAACTCTGCCCCCATTTTTACTTGTTCTAATATTGCCTTTTCGTGGTTTTCCGGATTATTGACATCAATTTCAAAGACTTTTCTTATTTTTGTGGACTTGGTATTATCCTTGCAATACCACTCTAATTCGCCGATTTCATCCTCTATCTTATCTTTTAAATCAAAGAAAAATTCATAAATTGACTTATTGTTATTGATTGCAATCTCAGATGCAACATAATTTTTAGCGGTATTGATCGTTTGTAAAATTTGAATGCCGGCTTTTCCTATTGAGATATATTGATAATGTCTCGGCAAAGCCTCGCTTATTTGCATTTCAGGATGCTCGCTTGCATCACAAAGTTCAATATATTTGTCCCAATATTTCTTTTGTAATTGTTTTGATGGTGTATTTGTATTTACTTCTCGTTTTTGCTTAACAACGAGTTCGGGTTTCAAAACGGGTTCAAACTCTATTTTATCCTCGTTTAAAACTGCTTTAATGATAAATATACCGCAGTAATTTTTATCGAAAAAAAGATTTAACTTTAAAGCGATATTTTTTAAATCTTCTTTCTCGTTGACGATAAACCAGAAAATATACGCTTTTTGATTACCCTCTAATTGCCTTACAATTTCTATTAAACCATCTGAGCTTTGTGTAAGCTGTGGATAAATAATTTGTAACGGTCGAGGCGGATAATCTTTGAGTAAATTTTTGATTACCGTATCGGCATTTTGTTCAATGTAATCTGAGAAGTTTTGTCTGCTTTTTAAAACTTCAGTTGCTGTGATTGTTTCTGTCATATTGACCTCCTTTATTTATTAACAACCACATTCATCGCTCTGAAGAGAAAGAATTGGAAGTCATTGCTCCCAATTCCGTATCATTCAGACACAATTAAGAATTCCCCATATCAATACTATATGGACTTATTTCTTTTAATTTGTTTAATTTTGCTATCCCATGGGGCATTACGCTATATCCGCCTTTTGGTGATTCTACAATGGTTGGATGGTCTCGGTATGCAGTGCTGACTAAATTTTGTCTTGATTGTTCGTAAGCTTTTCTAGCATTCTGAGGGCTTTTATATACAGTCCTTACACCCTTTTCACCCTTATATTGATAAGTTCTCGGAATATCTCGAATTTTTTTGCTTGTAAGTTTGGAAGCCTCATCTAGATATTGTTTAGCCCGAACTTTTGCTTTATCCGCTCTTGCTTGAGCCTCTTTTGCATATTGAGTATAATCTTTTGCTAATTGTTTTTTGCCGAGTTGTTTATACCTTTTTGCCATAGCTCTTTCAGATGCAGCTCTTCTTGAAAATTCATAAGCCTCGTCATCATATTTATATGATTGATTTAACAATGAGTTCAATTTATTTTCGGTTTTTGCATCAATAGATTTGCTTGCACCGCCACCGCCACGACTTCCGCCTGAACCACGTCCTCCCATATATTAGTCTCCTTTCATTTTTGGAATATCTACACCAATCCAATTTTTTTCTTCTTGCGACCAAGAAAGTTTTCTGCCGGATTGTCTGGATATTCGTTTAACTACTTTATCGATTTGAGAACGACTTGATTTATGCAAAACTTGCCAATCATAATCTTCCTCGTCTCTTGCATCAGAAGGATTTTTCCATTTACCAAGACTTCGCACCGAAACATTTATAAAATCTCCATAATCTTCAACTCTAAAGTCACTTCGGCGAATGTATCCATCAGTTGAAACTTTACTTATTAATTCATCTTTCAAGTTAGAAACTGTGCTGTCTATAGACATTTTTGCCTTTTTAGCACGGGGGTTCTTTTCTGTTTTAACACCGTTTTTGAGGTTTTCTGCACGTTTAGCACGAGCCTTGGCTAAAGCATCAAGACGTTTTTGTTTTAAATCTGCTGCTTTTTTAGCATCAAGTTCATCAATTCTTTTTTTGATAGACTCCATGGCTCGTACTCTTTCTTCAGTTGTATAAGCTGGATTTCCTGAAATACTGTTATACAATCTAATAAGCTCGTCTTTGTCTGTTATACCTTCTCCGATATTTTTTGAGGCAGCACCGCCGCCATTTTTACTTCCTCCGGATCCTCGACCGCCCATTTTTACCTGCCTTTCTTTTTATTCCATTTGTTTGTGTAAGGTTCGAACCATTGAAGATTTTTGTATCCCTCAAGTTCGGTCAGTCTGTTTCCATAAATCAAAATACGCTTGGGTTCAAGTTGTTTTAACATTTCTTTAAAGCCCTGCATAAAGAGTCTTTCAGCGTTTTTGTCATTAACAACTCCAACCGTACCTATTGCAACAACAGAATTTTTAGGAATACCCAGGAATGCATATTTATAACTGGATTCATCAGACCAACTGATTGTCGGAATAACTTTTATTCCTTTACTTTGCCAATAAGCAGCACACCAGCGGTTTCTGTAAACCTGCCAAATTTGGAACGCTTCAGGGTAATTTGTGTACATTGAAAAATCAGGAGACAACACCCCTACATATTTTTTCAACTCTTCTATTTGAGAGTCGGCATTTTTCCAACATCTCTCAAACCTGTAATCATCTAAGAAAAAATGTGCCGTTCCGTTTCTGTTAGAATCTACCCGATAAGGGATGAGCTCTTTTACATCAAACTCATCCGGAATAATATCGGGTATGCCATAGGAATTGGAGGAGGCAAAGAAACCTTTTTCAACATTTTGTACGTTTAATAAATCTCTCCAAGACATAATTAATCCACCTTATTAAATTTTTTTATTAACGATTTCAGCTTTCGCTGATCCTTTTTAGACATTGAAGATTTATATTTTTGAGCGATTTCAATAATCTGCTCTGCATAATTGCCGGCTTTTTCCAAATCTTCCTTGTCCTGAATAATTGAGGAAGCCTCCTGATTTTCAATCTTTGTCTGACCGTACCTCGCAATTTGCGAGATACAGTCACATAAAGATTTAATCATTGCAGAAAACCACATCTGCTTATTTCCTCAAATCCGCAACTACGGTCAAGAGGTGATTGGCAAATGTTTCAATAGCGTTCACACCCTGATTAAAACAATAATCGTCCAGAGCATTCGGAGAAGTTTTAATCTTTTCTTTCAGTTTTTTCAAACTGTCAAGAGCCGGCTGTGTCGCTTTTGCAAGATTTTCATAAAGTTTTGTAATATACTTGGGAACATTCTTTTCCGCAAGATTAATTACAAAAGGTTCAATGGCATCCCACAGTTCATTCAAGACTTTCCAGTCTTTAAGCCACGAGAATAAACTCATAGTAGTCTCCTTTCTTAATAAACTTGTATTTGTTGGCTTTTATCTTGGTTCTGTACCAAGATATTTTTTGTCTTAGATATTTACCGACACTATTCGGGGATAAATGCGGCAAGTAGTGAAGATAAGTAATATCTATCTTGCCTTCACGTTTGTTTTTGGCTCGTCTTTGGTCGAACTCATAATGCGTAAACACTGATTTTTCAGAAATTAAAATCCCGTATTTTACGGATAAATACCCTGCAAGGCAGCACAATGATTCAATCTGTTTTTGAGTAAGCGGATATTTTGTCTGCTTTTTATCTGTCGTAAAACCAGCCATTCCGCAGACAGATAATCCGATGCAACCGGTATTTCCGCCACCGCAGTGCATTGCATAATTACCATCATAGCAGTTCAGGTTATCTTCAGGTTTATGTTTCCCTGCATAGATTCTGCCGTATTTATCCACGCAATAATGGTATGCCGCCAAATCTTCCTTACAGGGATAATTAGATCCTGCTGTCCAGTGCAGACAAATTTTAGATAGTGAGGTCATAAAAACTCCTTATTTATAACGAATACATATATGAACTATTTGTGATGGGGGTTGAACGGTTTTTGATTTACCGTAAATAGAATTGTTTGCTGAGGCTTTACTTGTTGTAAGTGTTTTTTGATGTCCGTAATCAGGATTTCCACGTCCCTCTTCAACAATACCGTTAGAATCCCAATAAAGAGCAACTACTGTATGTGTATGATCCGGGATTCCTGCGGCAATTTGAGTTCCGACCTTTGCACCGGGTTGCAAAAATCTTCCTGTTACATTGTAATCAGGGATTCTAAATTCATCTGCTGCCTCAGTTCCGTCATTATATTTATTGCCAATAACAGCATAAAGTTGCGCATAATCAGCCTTTTTTAATTTGTATCCATCACAGGGGAGACATTTTTCAGGTGTAATATCTACCGGATAAATAACAAGCGAACCTATAAATTCAGGGGTGAGAGCATTTCTGTTGTAATTATTTTGATTTAAGGGGTTGGTTTTTAAAGAAACTAATTTCATCTTTTACCTATTTGTATTTGATGCAGATATGAACGACTTGTGAAGGTGGTTGAACGGTTGATGACTTTCCATAAATTGCGTTTGATGGTGCGGACGATGTAACTTTAGCCGCTCCGTTTCTATTTTCTCCGTAAGACCAAACGCAATCAGTATCATTGCCGGATTTATCCGTTCTGTTCATTGTGATTGTATGAGTGTGAGTTGGAAGTCCTGCCTCAATAAGTGTTCCGACCGCCGTCCCGGGTTGCAGAAATCGTTTTGTAATGTTGTAATCCGGTATTCTGAATTCATCGGAAGCTTCAGTGCCTTTATTAAATTTTTTGCCAATGATTGAATAAAGGACTTTATAATCGACTATTTTTAAGACAAATCCCTCGCAGGAGAGGCAATCATGCGGAGTGTAATCGATGGGAAATGTATATAAAGCACCGATTTTATCTCGTGTTTGAGAATTTTTGTTATAACCATTTTGGTTTAACTGGTTTGTTGTTAAATTAGAGATTTTCATATTTATTTGTATTTGATGCAGATGTGAACGATTTGTGATGAGGGCTGAACGGTTGAACTTTTGCCATAAACAGCACTTGAGCGAGAAGCATTAAAGTAAAATCCTCCAACACTTCCCCCACGTCCGGATGCGTGATAAAAGAAAGTTCCGCCTATATTATTTTGATAGAATGCTCCGGAAGCTGAATTGTACCCGGGTTCAACCCCGACATTATTCCAACCGCCAGTAATATTGGGCAGTCCTGCTGCAATTTGGACTCCAACATTTGCTCCTGGTTGCAAAAATCTTCCGGTTACGTTATAGTCCGGGATCCTAAATTCATCTGAAGATTCCGAGCCGGTATTAAATTTTGTTCCAATTGCAGCATGAAGTTTTTTGTAATCAGCAATTTTTAGAACATATCCATCACAAGCCAGACAATCATCTGGAACTATATTGACAGGGGCGATATATAAAAAGCCAATTTTATTCCTTGTAAAGATATTGAAATTGTAGCCGTTTTGGTTGACTTCATTTGTTGTTAAATTAAGTATTTTCATTGTTTTTATTTATATTTAATGCAGACGTGAACTATTTGTGATGGAGGTTGAACCGTAGAACTTTTACCGTATATAGAACTTGAACGAGAAGCATTAAAATTGGATACACTATACCATTCGCCGCCACCATGGATATTTTGACTTCCTGAGGTAGTTGCAAAAGCACCATAAGGAGTTGAATTATATGGACTTACAACGGTGTTTCCTCCAGTAATATTAGGCAAGCCTGCTGCTATTTGCCTTCCTACGTTTGCTCCCGGCTGTAAAAATCTTCCGGTAATGTTATAGTCAGGTATTCTAAATTCATCTGAGGCTTCCGAGCCGGTATTAAATGTTGTTCCAATTACCGCATGAAGTTTTCTGTAATCAGCAATTTTCAAGATATACCCATCACATGCCAGACAATCGTCAGGTACTACATTTACAGGGGCGATGTATAAAAATCCGATTTTATTTTTAGTTAAAAGATTGAAATTATAACCGTTTTGGTTTATTTCGTTGGTTAAAAGGCTGAGTATTTCCATTATTTGTTACTTATATTTGATGCAAATATGAACGATTTGAGCAGGAGGTTGAACGGTATTACTTTTACCGTATATTGAGTTACTAAACCCTGCATCAAATCCCCAACCACCTGAAACAGCATTTGTATTATTCATTTTATGAGTGCAGCTAGAAGCGTTATAAAAAGCCCCTCCACAATGAACATTCCCGGCATTTATATCTGAAAGCCAACCTGTAATATTAGGCAAACCTGCGGCAATCTGACTTCCGACATTTGCTCCCGGTTGCAGAAATCTTCCAGTTACGTTGTAATCAGGAATCCTGAATTTGCCTGCGGCATCTCCTGATTTATTAAACTTCGTGCCGATTACTTTGTACAAATCTTCATAGTCGATAATGTCTAATAAATAACCATCACATGCCAAGCAGTCATCAGGGGTAAAATCTATTGGGTAAATAAATAGTGTTCCGATTCGTTCTTTGGTTAGGGTATTTTTATGGTATCCGTTTTGGTTAACCAAAGGACACTTTAAAGCGTTAATTTTCAATAATTCTTCCTTATAACGAGTTTAATTCTTTTCTTAATTGAGCGACCTGTGTATTGTAGTAATCAAGCCATGTTTCGCCTGTCGATTCATCTTTGATTGACGGTTCACACATAGCACGAATTCTTTTTGTATCGAGTTCCAAAAGCTGCCGTTCTATTTCAGATTTGCGGATTTGAACTTCCTGTTGATGCAAAAAATCTTTGTATTCATCGGTATTTGAAATATCCGTAAGAATACCGTTTACAACCTTGTATTTATCAGGGTTTGTTTGAATATCTTCAGCAACTTCAGAGGTTACGGACTGGAATCCGTCTTTGATTTTTCCGACATATTCAACGGTTGTTACTTCGTAGGTTTCAAGATTAACCTGCTGCTCTCCTCGAAAATCCGGTTCAATAACCCAATCCTCACCATTCCAAATTGCGGCTTCTTTTTCTTGTGTTTCTGGCGGAGCTTTGAATGTTGCCATCGCAGGCAGCAGATATTCTGTTTGTCTTCTCGGATTTTTTATTGCAGGGAACTTACCTAAAAAAGCATTCTCCTCTGTGTTGTAACTGTAATAATACTTTGTCTCCATAATATTCCTTCCTATGTTTCTCCGCCCTCAAGCGAAAATACACCGACAGGAACCATATTTGTTTCCTGCCATATATTCAGCAGATAGATGTAACTTGCAAGCGGTTCAAGAATTTTGAACCAAACATCATTTGCACTAAAATCTTCCGGCTCAAGCATTTGTGTAAATATTTGATTGGAAAGTGCAGTCAGCGAATATTCATCATTTTCGCAGTTGACGAATAAATTAAAATTCTGTGTTGTAGCTGTTAACGGACATAAATCCACAACATCTAAAACCAAATCTTCTTCCACATTGTGGGTTTGGCTTGATGCCGTTGTATAAGTAAACGGTGCATGAGCCGTTATATAAATATGCGTTGTTATTTCACCATCGTCAGTATATGTTTCATCATCACTTATACAGATTCTTGTAAGGTTGAGGTATGTAACAACTCCGATTAGATTTGCATATTCGGGGTCGGAATAACATTCAGAACCAACAGCAAGAGTTTCTTTGACATAAAATTCGCCGGTTGTTGATGCAGAATAATGCAGAGGATTATCCTCATACTCCGTTAAAGTTTCAATTTCACCAAAAGCAATATATTTTGTTGAAGTATCAACAGCAACAATGGTATTTAATTCTTCCGTAAGTTCTGAATCAGCATATACAAGCGTATCTTTTTCAAGAACCGTTCCGAGTGCAGTATAAAAAACTCCGGAAATACTTGAAGTATATTTTAAGACCTTAACGGTTTCAGCACTCAATAAATCGGGATTTCCTTTTGTATCAAGCCGGCATGAGTTTAAGCAAAACGGGGTTAAAATACTCTTTGTGCTTATTTCGGGGATAAACTCAAGAGGAATTAAACCGTTTTCGCCAACAGGTGCATAACCGTTGGGCTGTCCTTTTTCTGAAATTTTTTGATAAGTTTCTTCAATATCTTCGGTGATGCGATCCAATTCATCTTTGGTTACAACGGACATATTCGGGTTTATAACTAATTCCGCAAGTTCCTTATTAGATAATTGAAGTTCAATTCTTATGGTTAATTGTTTAACTGTACCGCTATCAGGTGCTTGTTTGGTTGTTTCAGGGAATTTAGAAACAACAAGCATATTGTTATCTTTATCAAAAACACCGGCTTCTCTTACAACAAATCCTCCGACTTCAGCAGGAACACTTGTTACACAGTAGAATCTGTCATCTGTCCATTCGCATTTATCAATAAGACCACGCCAGACTTCATTTACAAGTTCTGTTTGATCCGTTGTTGGCTCATAATATTTTCCATTGCCGTCTCCGAGTGCTATTTGATAAACCTCAAACGGCGAGCCTTCTTGAATACATTGTAATTGTTTTGCGGCACCAAAATCGGTGACAAGTGAATAAAATTCTTCAGACATTTACAATCTCCTTAGAATTAACGGTTATGGTTTCTTGGGTAATACAGGCAGAATATGCGTGCATTTTTGCATTTGTTGTAAGGTAAAATTGAATTTCCTCAAGCCAGGAACGCTCATTTTTATACTCGTTTATGAGGTCTCGAAGTTTCTTTTCCGTTTCTTCATTGATTGAACGGTTAAAAATTTGCAGAATAACTTTGAAATAATACGGTTGTCCGCCGTAGTTAAACCATTCTTCAACATTGCCGACAATATTTAATGTTTTAAATATTTCTTCAATGGCATATTTTGTACCTTTATAGCGGTGCATTTTGATTGCAGATTTAATTAACTCACGTTTTTCTTGTTCGTTGAGTGCTTGCAGCCAACCCTCATTACCTGTTATGTGGTATTGTTCTGCCAAGTGTGGCAGTGCATCCGCAGGCACATTATCAATAATTGATACTAATATGCATTCCAAGTCTAACCCTGCAAAGCGTTCTTCGCATATCTCATCAAATATTTTCAGATTTATATCATCAATAGGTGCAAGACTATTCATCAGCATATCCTCCCATTTCTATTTCAAAATCAACCAAATTCGCCCACTGGCTTTCCGAGATTTCCATATCTGCCTCAGGTGTCTGAATTTCGACCTTGAACACTCCGTAAACACTGTTTAATATTGCAATAATTTGTGTTTTTATAACGTTTTTCCCCAGTTTTTCACTAAGAGATATTTTGTATTCATTGAGTTTTGCATCAATGGTTGTCATAACGCTTATTTCGTCAGCATCTTTGTACAGAAATATTGTTGCTTTAATTGAAAAATCTTTTTTCTCCGGTGATATAACTTGAACTTTATCTGTCAAAGGGCGGACTTTGTCATCGCTCAAGTAGGTTTGAACGATTTTTAAAATTTCTTCTGTCGGGTTTCCGTCCTTAGTTAAAGGATAAATATTCACAACACCCGGACTCGGAGAATTTATTGCAACATCTGTTATTGATTGATGTGCAGATAATGTATGATAACGATACGCTCCACGACTTCCGGCATTTGAAAATTTTTCCGGTGCCTGCCGGATTCTTTCTCTTAAACTTGCTGCATCTTCATCATCCGCACCGCCCGAAGTTACGGTTATATTTTCAACGGTTGAGATGTAACTTAATGGAGTTATAAGGTTATTTATTGAACCGAGAGTGTAATTATTAGATGCACTTCCGGGAGTTTCACATATTGCCTCTGCTGTAATAGAAGTTTCTCCGGCTTTTAATGTAACAGCCTCCGTTGTTTGGAATATGAATAAGCCGTCTTTAGTCTCAACTTCGCACCCTGCATCAATCTTGAAATCAAAATCCAATGCATCATCAACAGAAAACTTTAAGGTCGTAAGCGAGCAATTTGCAAGAAGTTTGCTAACACCCAGCGGTTCGCCGATATGCTCAAGAATTTCTAACGGTGCATAACTTAAAAGGTTTTGTTTTGCGGTTTCCTGAATTTTCATTCTCAAAACGGTTTCACGATATGCACCGACATCAATCATCAAGCGTTCAATTTGTGCAGGCTGAAGAACTTTGCCGGACTTTTCTTCATAAGCGGCAATCCATTCTTTTGTAACAACATCGGGATCACGTTCGATAAAATTAGGTTCAGGCAGTTGTGTCATAACTAACCTCCGCAACTCCGTTTGCGTTTGAATCTTTTAATGTCCATTCGACTTTTACGGTTAAAGTGGATTCTTCTATCTCGACCTCGATAGAATTTATTTTTATGCGGGTTTCCCACATAGTGATTGCATCTGTCGCCTCACGTACAATATTTGGAGTTGCTTCGTTTATGGGGTAATCAATGTATTTATATATGTCCGAACCAAAGGTCGGACGATGAGGTACAGAGCCTTTTTTAGTTAGAAGTATAATTGCGATGCACTGGTTAATATCGTCAGCACCCTCGGCAACACCGCCGATTGCGTTGAGTTTTAATTGCCAGTCAACGTAGGTGATTTCATTTAAATTTGTCATTGGGGTTACATTGTTTTATTCGGTGCAGAAGTTGCTTTTCCTTGGTTTCCTGTGTGCGTATGAGGATTATATGTATCTCTCATTGCTTGCATTGATGAGGTTTTGTCAGTAATATCAGCATTGGATTTTATTCCTGCGGTGTTTGTGAAAGTTCCCTCGTGTTCTATATTTCCGATTAATTTCATTTTTGAAAAAGCAACGGTGAGAGTCTTATTTTCTTTATCTACATTTATATATGAGCCGTCTTCAAGGTTTACAGATAATTGTTTTTCGCTTTGCGTGGTTGAAACATCTTCAGCCGAATAAATTGCTCCGAGGATTACTCCATCTTCCGAATTTTCATCCATAAGGCAGGCGACCTGCTCTCCGATATCCGGCATTGCGTAAAACTTGTCTTTCAATGTTTTTGTTTGAAGAACAGGAAGCCAAAAAGATGTTGACTCATCATCTTCAAAACTTACACGAGCCTGAACATTTATTGGATCAATTTGTGATACAATTCCAAACCTTAACACTTTTTCCTCCTGTGGTACTCGGCTTCGCCTGCGTTCCTACGTCGGTATAGAACGGTTACGACCTCCAACGCCTTGCCTACGCAAGCCGTTTCGGTCTTCACACACTGCTCACGCACTTTCCACCTCGCAATAAGTCTTATAACCGCTTGCCCTGTCTATCACATGCCGGGCTTGCTTAATGTGGTATTTGCCTGAAAAATGTCCGACTCCTTTTAGTTCAATATTTGACCCAGCTATCAAATACGGATTTCCTGTAAATTCAAGAGAACCCTCAATTTTAGTGTCAGCAGTTGAGAGTGCTGCCTGAGCTTTTGCAATAGCCTGCTTTCTGTCAGAACACCGGACGGTAATCTTTAAAGTATCGCCTTTTTTGACATTTTCGTTTCGGGCAGTAGCTTTAACAACCTTTTTCTTTTTAGGATTGAAGTATGAAACCTGAACAGCTTTATATTTTTGAGAAGTCTTTTCTCTGAGATTTATATGCAGCAAATCGGATTTATAGAATATCTGAGTGGCGTTTGCTCCTTTGAGTTTTTTAACATCATAGAAAACGAGGTTATTTTCAGCAATTTTGAAGATGTAGCCGTATTCTTCCGCAAGTTTAGTCAGGAATGTCAAATCACGTTCTTTATTTTGAGTAATTCTATCGACACGAATATCTGCAACTTCTCCGACTAAAGTGTATCCGTGCTTATCGGCAATCTCTTTTGCTATTTGTTTGAGGGTTTTATTTTCATAACCTTGAGAATTCTTTTGTCTTAAAGGCTTTTTAATTCCTGTAGCCAGACCTTTTACAGTTATAACATCAGGCGGAGTATCGTATTCCAGTTCATCAATTTCAAAAACTCCGCAATTCAAAAGTTTTTCTGCTTCGTAACCGATATATGCACGCAAAGCATCGCCTTTAGTAGGTATCCACGCACCCTGCCAGAGTTTTTCAGAATCCTCAAATGTTATCTGAAGTTCGTCAGACTCTCCATGTTCAACATCGGTGTATTCGATAGAAGTAACATAGGGGGAAACGTCTTTAGTTATATTTTTTTGTTCATAAAATAATTCAAAAATAGGTACTAACATTTTGCTCCTGTGAAATCAAAGATTTCTACGTCGCTGTCGTTAAGTTG
>USGC01000011.1 GCA_900554095.1 uncultured bacterium | reverse complement strand
AGCGGAGCGGCCAAACCGGAGATGCGAGCGCCACGAGTGGAGGTGTGGATCGGGTTGAAGTCGCCGGAAGTGCGGGCGAAGGCGGTCATGTCGTGTGGGGCGACGACCTTCACGCGGCGCAGCAGACGGCGCGGCGTGGGCGCGATCTCCTCGTGCTCGGCGTCGCTGAACTCGGGGGCGTCTGCCGGCAAAGCATCGGAGTAGACGCGGCCGCGAATCGCGAAACGCTCGGTTTCGCGGGCAAGCAGCGTGCCGTCGGCAGCGGTGTGGGTCACGTGGATGGTGACCACGCGGCCGGAGGCGGACTCGAAGTAATCCTCAGCCCAAGACTTCAGGGTGATGGTTTCACCGGTGTGCTTAAGCAGGTCCTCCTCGTTCACCTCAAGTTCGATGAGGTGGTCGAGGTGAACGGCGTTGAGCAGGCCTTCAATCACCGGGTAGCCCTTGACGTACACGGAGCCGAGCGCCGTGTAAATCGCCGGCCAGGCCGGGCCGACCAGCGCATCGGGAGCGATGCGGCTGGGCTGCAGGGTCGTCGGCAGACCGGCGCCGGTGGCCGCTTCGTGGTCGAAGCCGAGGTTGGCGGAGAGGGTGTAGGCGGCGGTGGCGGTAACGCAGTTAACCGCATGATAAAAGCGGGCTTGTCCGGTGTAGAGTTCTGGCTTATGAATACAGATTTACAAGTTTTGGAATTTGCGCAAACACCAAACAAAATTCAATTGGGCGCAAAATCAACAGCAGGTCTTGGTGCAGGCGGAGATCCGGCAGTTGGCGAAAAAGCAGCAGAAGAAGCTCAACAAGAAATTACAGAAGCTTTAGATGGAGCTGATATGGTATTTATCACAGCCGGAATGGGCGGCGGTACAGGTACAGGCGCTGCTCCTGTCGTTGCAAAAATTGCAAAAGAACTTGGCATTTTAACAATTGCAGTTGTAACAAAACCTTTCTCTTGGGAAGGCAGAAAACGCCAAAATCAAGCTGTACAAGGCCTTGAAAAACTTAGAGAAGCAGTTGATGCCGTTATCGTTGTTCCGAACGATAAATTACTTCAAGTAGTTGACCGCCAGGTTTCATTAACAGAATCATTCATTATTGTCGATGAAGTCTTGCTCCGCGGTGTTCAAGGTATTTCTGATATCATTACCGTACCTGGTACAATCAACGTTGACTTTGCTGATGTTAAAAATGTTATGCAGGCTTCAGGCTCCGCACTTATGGGTATCGGCCGCGGCCAAGGCGAAGGCAGAGCTATCAAAGCTGCTGAAATCGCTATTAACTCTCAACTTCTTGAAACTTCAATCAACGGTGCTTCTGGTGTAATCGTTAATATCACTGGCGGCCCTGACATGACGCTTCACGAAATCACTGATGCGGCTAACATTATTCACGATGCAGTCCTTGATGACGCTACTGTTATTATCGGTACAGCAGTTAACGAAAATATTCAAGGCGAAATTCAGGTTACAGTTATCGCAACTGGTTTTGAATTGAAAAACCAGCCTGTAACAGCCGATGTAAAAACTGAAGTTAAACAACTAAGCGCATCAGATTTCTTTTCAGGTGCATTTAATAACAGCAATGTTGTAAACGCACAATCAAGAAGACCTTCAATGCCTCAAGCAGGTTCAGGTTTTACAAACATTGAAATTCCTGACTTTTTAAAAAAATAACTTATTAACTTAATTATAATACTGTTGGAAGTATTAAACGCGGCCGTTAATTTGGCCGCTTTATTTTTTGTCTTTAAAAATTTATTGTTATATTTTGTAAATATTTGTATTATTTTGACAAAAAAAATATTTAGACAATTTTAATGATTATTGGAAAATTATGAAAGGATTGATATGATAGATACAAATTACTCTGCTTATCAGGTGTACTCACAAAAACAGACCGCAAGAAAAGTTCCGGCTTTTACTTCCAAGCTTTTAATTCAGCCGGACGCTTACGAGGCAATCTTTAAAACTTTTAACGATGCAGGTGGTTATAGAGTAAGTTTTTTTAACGGATTGTCAAAGTTTGTAAAAGGAGTTAAATCTGTTTACAAAGATTATGGCATGGATGGCGTTAGAGCTTACAAAAATCAGTGTTTTGGCGTGGCTCCCAACGCTAAAGCTATGGTTGCTATTACTACTAAAAGGTTTGAAGATATTACGAAGGATTTGCCCGGAGAAACTGTGCTGTTTGGAGTAAAACGAGGTGATTCCAATCAGTTAGGGGTAAATTTTAAATATAATGGAAAAACCTTTAATAACAGTGTTGGAACGGATATGGCGCATTCTTTGGTACCATTATTTCCCAAAACTGATTTAGTTGACTATTGTGTGGGAAATCTTCTTGAAAAAACGGCAAGAGCTATAAATCCTGCTAAAGGTAATGATTTTGATACTGTGAAATGGTTATTAGAACATCGCAAAAAAGTGTAATCGTTTTATAAAAAAACCGCTTTGTTAAAAGCGGTTTTTTTTTTGTATGTTCAAAAAAGAATTAGTCTTTTGCATGTCCTGCTGTTCCAAGAACGTCAACCATTTTATGTTTAACCATTTCTTTAACGGCAGTTCTACCAGGTCCCATGTATTCGCGCGGGTCGAATTTTTCAGGGTGTTCGCAGAAGAATTCTCTGATAGTTGAAGTCATTGCAAGTCTCAAGTCAGTGTCGATATTGATTTTTGCAACACCGTGTTTAGAAGCGTAGTTAAGCATATCTTCAGGAACACCTTGAGCGTCAGGCAAGTTACCGCCAAACTTGTTGCATTTAGCAACGAATTCAGCAGGAACAGATGATGAACCGTGAAGAACAAGCGGGAAGTCATATCCAACAGCTTCATTAACAGCTTTTTTGATTTCAGCAAGTCTTTCAAAGTCAAGTTTCGCTTCGCCTTTGAATTTGTAAGCGCCGTGAGAAGTTCCGATAGCAACAGCTAAAGAGTCGCAGCCTGTTTCTTTAACAAATCTAGCAGCTTCTTCAGGGTCTGTGTAAGTTGAATCTTTAGCGTGAACTTTAACATCATCTTCAACGCCTGCTAATTTACCAAGCTCAGCTTCAACAGAAACTCCGCGCGGATGAGCGTAATCAACTACTTGTTTAGTTAATTTGATGTTTTCTTCCAAAGGGAATCTTGAGCCGTCAATCATTACTGATGAGAAACCGCCGTCGATACAAGCTTTACATATTTCAAAATCAGCACCGTGGTCTAAGTGTAAAGCAATAGGTACAGTAGTTGTCGCAAGAGCTGCTTCAACAAGTTTAATTAAGTAAGTTTGGTTAGCATATTTTCTTGCGCCTGCTGAAACTTGAAGAATAATTGGTGATTGAGTTTCTTCAGCAGCTTCTGCAATACCTTGTAGTATTTCCATGTTGTTAACGTTGTAAGCACCAATAGCGTAACCGCCGGCAAGCGCTTTTTTGAACATTTCATTTGTTCCAACTAATTTTCTTTCACTCATGTGAGTTCTCCTTCTTTTAGTAAACATTTATATACACCATGAAGTTACAACAAAAATAAAGCGCACGCAAGTGTTAAGAAATATTAAAATCTTATATACAATTTTACAAACCCTTAAACCCTTGTTATAATCAAACGATAAAGGGAATTAAGATTTATAATTAATAATTCTGCTAGCAAAAAAAAATTTGTTAATGATTTAACATGAACAAATTACATGGGGTTAATAAAAAATAAAAATGGAGTATGAAAATGTTAGTAAATCCGGTCTTAAGTTATCGCGCAAATAACTATAAAAATATTAATTTTGCGGCAAAAAAGAAAGACACACAAGAAAATTCAAATCAAAGAAGTACAACATCATCGCTAAAAGCAATTCCTCTGGCAACGCTTGTTGCAATGAGCCCTTTAAACACGGCAAATATTAATGCTTCAGAAAATGCAGATATTAACGAAATATATGTTGAAAATGTTCAAGAAGATAAAGTACCAAAGTACAAAGAGACTATAGGTTTTGATAAATTAGGAGAAAGTGGCGGTATACTTAGTTCTGAGCGCCGTATAACATACTATAGTGATAAAAAGGATAGTAAAGACATTAAGAGAGTTGTTTTGACAGAGGACATGGGTATTGGCCATCTCGCTTACGGTGAAGTTAAATCTATCGGCCGCGTAAAAATCCAGGTTGTAGGCGATGATGGTGAAAAAGGTGAATCTTTTGAGATACCGTATGTTAAGTATATAGATCTATGGAAAGATGATAAGCTTACTTACACCGATGATCCGAAAATCTGTACATTTCTTGAAAAAGTTGTAAGTGGAAAGGATTCACGTTTCAATAGCTGTAATGTATCTAAACAACCTACAACTACGCTAAACGTAAGAATGGCTTCGTCAGGCAATTTACTGCGTGAAGGTGTTTCAAATCCTTCTGTATACCAAAATGTATATGTTAAACAATCAGATGAGATTGGCGACACCAGAGTTGTATCTTTAATTGAAAAAAGTAATGGAGAACCTATGTATGTTTACAAAATAGATACAGATGGAAACCCTGAAACATTTGAAAAGATTGCTGTTGCGGATCAAAAGAACTACGATCAATCTCGTTATGCAGAAGTTAGCGGAATTCAATTCACAGTGGTTAATACTTCACCTGCTCAAGAGCATATTAGAGGTACAATTGTTCTCAAAAATTCCAGCACAGGCAAAGAGGCTTGTATAATTGATAAAAATTTAATTAGATACTTGCTTGAAATAGCACAAAAAGAGTCGTTTAATAACGCGTTTACAAATGAAATTTTCACGACAGATGTAAGGCTAAAGGATGCTCCTGATGCAATACAGACACTATATACAAAAAAATACAAAGATCCTGCTGGTGCTGGTGCGTGGCAGATGTTAAAGTATAATTAACCAATTTCATGTAAACTAATGTAAATATTTTGTTAACATGGTGAAATCATTGATTTCATCATGTTTTTACATGGGTAGAGTATAAATGAGAGTAAAATTATGTCAAATGGTTTCAAAATTCCACAAACACAAAGTGGAACTGTATCTAATATAGGTACAGGCGCATCTTCTGCATCAAAAACAACAACGAAAAACGAAAATATTAATATCAATTTTAAAAACGGTGTTCTATTATCAGAGGAAGATAAAAAATACTTACGTTCAAAGGGTATAGACCCTGATTCAATGACGCAAAACGAAATAAAGGAATTTTTGGACAAAAAGAACGCGGCAGAAACTGAACCAAAAACCGCAGTTCAAAATAATAACCAAACGCTTGCTTCATCAGAAAATAAGCCTTCTGCAAAAGAAAACATAAAAGCTGAAGAATATAACGTTGAAGTAGATTTTAACAGCGAAGCAAATAAACAATTTTTTATAGATTACGAGCAAACCGGCGTTTACTATGATGATTTTCTGAAATTTTCAGATGAAGAAAAGTACGCATACTTTTTAGAAAACTTTACCAAAAGCCAGCTTGGTGAAAAATGGGAAACATTATCGCCGGAACAAAAGCTGGGGGCACAAAATTCAGTTGAAAAAGCATTGGCTGAAAACATTGAGAACTGGAATGAATTAACAGTTAAAGATAAAGCTGGATTAGCGGGTGCTTTCGTTCTAGGCAACAGTGAAACCAACGACTTTTTGCTGAGTGGAGAAAGAGCCAGTCTTACAGAACAGATTAAAGAAAATGCTGAGCATATTGTTGAGCATAGGCATTATCACGAAAACTTTAATAAATTATCTGAAGAAGCTTACGAATATTATATGCAGAAATCAGGCAGCGAAAGAAGCGGTTCTTTTTATTCTTTGCCTTCTGACCAATTGGAATCTATTCGTTCTGAATATCTTGAAGCAAAGGTTAAAGAAAACAACGGCGACACAAGCTGCTTAACTGATTTTGAAAAACAAAAATACGAAAGCTATCAGGAAGCTAAAAAGTATAGTGATGGTGATTTAACTGTCTGGGGCGACTGTTCATCAGATCACGAGTCTTCAACATTAGAAAAAATGAAAAAAAATGAGTTATTTATGGCTCATGCAAAAGGCGCAGAACGCGGCAGTGATGAATATATTGAAGCGGCATCCGTCTATCTCAAATCTGAAATGGATTCTGTTTCACCGGAAGAAGCCCCTGCAAAATTTAAAGAATTATTGTTCAATTGTTACGACACTGAAGATAAGCTTATTTTGTTCAAAGCAGCGATGAAGCTTAAAGGTGTAGACATAAAATATATAACAGGAATAAGAGAAGGCGATGATGCTATGGCTGCATTAAAAATGCAGCATGCCGCTGAAACCGGCGACGTTAAGACCCAGACGGAAGCCTCAAAAGAAGTTGCTGAAGCTACAAAAGAAGGGTTAATTTCAGAAAAAGTTGCCTCTTCTGCTGCGGCAAATGCTAATGAAATTTTCGGCGAAGAAAATGCAGCGAAAAACGTTGAGATAATCTTAACCTCAAATAAAGACAAAGTAACACAAAGTTACGTCGATAACCTCGACAAGTACAAACCTCAACAGCAAGAACAAATAGGTTCTGCCGTTTTTGAAAACAAAGATGAGAAATACGACACGTCAACACAGGTAATTTTTGCAAAGAACATCGATAAAACAGATAAAACAGTCCAAAAATCACAAGTAGAAAAAGCAAACAGTACAGGCAAAGCTGAAGTTATCGAAGGCGTCAGCACAACTATTCACAAATTAGATAAAGACAACCAGGTTTTTGCAGCTAAAAACACAATGTCTGCAACCGAAACTTTGTCAGAAAAAGACGCAAAAAGAATTCAGATGAATATCGCTGATCAAATTGAATTCTGCGATAAATCTAATCAACTTGATATTCATAAGGTTGTTTTAACCTCAAAACACGACGAAGTTTTAGAACATGCTGCGTCAAATATTAACAAATATGATGAGAGCGTTCAGGCCGATGCAATTCGAGAAGTTTATAAAACCGGTAACGAAAAAGCCATAGAAGCCACAGTTGTTCAGTTAGATAAATGCTCAGAAAAAGCTGTTGCTGATACTGCTCAAGAAAGCGCTCAATATATTAATACTATTGAAAATAAATATTCGCAAAAATCTGCTGAATATATTTCAGAGGGGCTGGCAACAATAAATAAGGCAGCTTCCAAGCCTGATGTAAGCGAAAAAGATTTAAAGATTGCATATGTAAAAGAATTTGTATCAGCTTCACCACAAGAACAGTACAAAATGCTTTCAAAACTCCCGCAGTCAATGCAGGGAACAGCTTTAACAATAATTTGTAGATACTGCCCGCATATGCTTTCAGGCCTTGTGAAACAAGGATACGGCAAGCAAATTTTAAAAACTCCCGGTATGTCATCTGAAGTTATCTATAAAGTTGTAAAAATAATGTTTGAAGGCCAGTCCGGGGACAAGGTCGAAGCTGCAAAATATGTAACAGATCATACAAGTCTTTTCTCTAAAACTACTAACGAACGCGCTGTTGATGTAATGGCATATGCCGGCGAAGCAAAGAAATATAAAAAATATTCAACTAAACCGGAGTTTATCCAACAAGTCTTAACACCGCGTATGAGCGCAATTTATCCAAATAAAGAAGATTTGTTCTACAGTGCGCAGCAATTGCTGCGCACGCCTCATTTCTTACATTTTTACTATTCTTCGTCTTTGTTTACATCTTTTACGCTCAATGCTATTCTGTGTTCTTGCGGGGTGAATTTCTTAATTAAAACTTCCACGCTGTCGCCAACTTTGAATTTATTGAACGGATTGACATTTTCTTCTGCCATTTCTGACACCGGCAATAAAGCCTCTACTCCCGGGAAGATGTTGATGAATGCGCCAAATCCGGTTACTTTATTTACTGTACCTGTGATTATTTGGCCCTCTTCAAATTGTCCTTCGATTTGCTGCCACGGATCTTCGCCCATTCTCTTTAATGACAATGAAATTCTTTTTAATTCATTATCAATTTTAATAATTTTAACTTCAATTGTTTCGCCAAGTGAAATTACGTCTGACGGGTGTTTAATTCTTTGCCAAGAAATTTCTGAAATCGGAAGAAGTCCGTCAATTCCGTTGATATCAACAAATGCACCAAAATCAGCAATTCTTACAACTTCACCTTTTACAACCATGTCTTCTTCAAGTGTTGAAAGAATGTTATCAACAACCTGGTCGCGTTGTTCTGCTACTGCTTGGCGCTGGGAAAGAATAAGTTTATTTTTCTTAGGATCAGCTTCAAGAACTTTCACTTCAACTTTAGTATCGATAAGTCCGTCAAAAGGTGTGCCTGTTCTAAGTTGTGATGATGGGATAAAGCCTTTCAAATCAGCCACGTCAACCAAAACGCCGCCTTTTACAATTGAAACAACTTTTGCAAGGATAGTATCACCTTGGATTTTTGCATCATTCAACTGTGCCCATGCTTGCGCGAATGCGAGGCGTTTCAATGAAAGAACCATACCTTCGTCATCGTTTTCTTCTTTTAAAACATAAAATTCTTTAACGTCGCCCACATCAACGGTTTCAGCGCCTTCTGCTGTTGAGATTTCTTTTAAAGGAAGGACTGCCTCAGTTTTTGCTCCGCGTACGCTTACTAAGTATCCGTCTTGTTCTTTTTTAATTACAGTACCTTCTACGATATCTGCTACTGCATTTGTTTTTGAAAATGATTCTTCAAGTAATCTTTCGAATTCATCTAAGTTTGTTTTTTCGATTGTTGCTGTCATTAGTTATTTTCCCTTTCTATATTTAAAATTTTTTCTTCTACTTTTTTTATGATATCCTGAGGCGTTGAAGCGCCTGCTGTAATTGAAATACGTGCTGAATTTTTTATTAAATCAACGTAATCATTTAATTCCGCATCATTTTCTATATGAATAGTTTGGGTTATGTCTTTAAGAATTTCGGCTAAATGTGTTGTATTGGCGCTTTTTTTAGAACCGACGACCACCATCAAATCGCTTTTTTTAGCAAGTTCGCGCGCTTCGGTTTGGCGCATTGCAGTGCTTGCACAAATGGTGTTTGCGATATGAAGCTCTTTTGCAATGGATGTAAGGTATTCAACAATTGAATTAAGCGTTGTAATACGCTGAGTTGTCTGCACAACAACGCCAACACGGCGGTGCGCTTTAATTTCTTTTTCAAACGGCAAAAGCTGTGCAGTTGATGCTGCAACAACAACGTTTTTGCTCCATAGCTGAGCGTTGGCTTTTATAGCTTTAACTTCCGGGTGCTCCGATTTCCCGACTATTACCACGAAATACTCCTCCTTAGCCAACTCTATTGCTTTTTGCTGAACTTTTTTTACATCAGGGCATGTCAAATCTACGACTGTAAAGCCTGCTTTTTTTATATTTTCAATGACTTCCGGGGTCTCGCCATGGCTTCTAATCACGCATATACCGTCGCCTGAGTGGGGTATTTCTGTTAGAGTTTTAATTCCGAGTTTTTCAAGCTCATGTATGACGTGAGTATTATGAATAAGCTCGCCTAAAACAAAAACATTTTTATCAGGGTTTTCAGCTTTTAACTTTTTAGCAGTTTCGACGGCTCTTTTTACACCGTAGCAAAAACCTGCATGTTTGGCTAAATTTATCTTTTTCGGCAATTTAAAATTGTCTTCTTTCTTTTGGACTCGCAAAATTACTTTTGCTGTATTTTTATTAGAATACAAACACGACGCAAAATCAAGAGCATATAAAAGCACATATATAGCAACTTACACTAAATCATAACAAAACATATTGATAAATTAAAAAAGCGCGCGGCTTAATGCTGTGCTAAAAACAAATATATCATTCACCGAAGTAGTTTTTCAGACCTACTGTGAGGTGTTTGTTTTTGCAGAGTTTTTTCAATTTAGCGATAGCGCGGTTTTCGATTTGTCTGATGCGTTCTCGAGAAACCCCGTATTGCGAACCTATTTCATCAAGCGTCTTTTTAGCGCCGCTGTTGTCAAGGCCGTAGCGCAAAATCAGCACATCACGTTCTTTGGGGCTCAATTGATTTAACATTTTTCTTATGTCTTCAAAAAGGTTTTCCTGAGAGACCCTGCTGTCCGGCGTAATTGTAGAGTCGTCAACAATAAAATCTGCTATTTTTGAACTGTCTTCAGAACTGCTTGCCGGAGTTTCCATTGAAATCGTTGCCTGTGCTGATTTCACGATTGATGTAAGCTTATTTACAGAAACATTTAAGCGGTAGGCAATTTCTTGTTTTGTCGGTGTGCGGCCAAGCTCGGAGGTCAAATCAATTGTTGCACGACGAATTTTTCCAAGCGACTCAATCATATGAATAGGAAGTCTTATAATTCTTGCTTTGTCGGCGATAGCGCGCGTAATTGACTGCTGTATCCACCATGTTGCATATGTTGAAAATTTGTATCCTTTTGTGTAATCAAAACGCCCGGCAGCTTTCATCAAGCCCATATTTCCTTCCTGGATAAGATCCAAAAACGAAAGTCCGCGGCCGATATATTTTTTAGCAATGCTTACGACAAGTCTTAAGTTCGCATTAACTAGTACGTTTTTAGAAAATTCGTCTTGAGTTTCATAAATCTTTTTAGCCAATTCAAGCTCTTGGTCTGCTGAAAGAAGCGGGATTTTTCCGATTTGCTGAAGATAAATCTTAACACTGTCATCGGAATTTACTGAAGATAAACTTTCTTGGACTTTTGGGTCTTCAACTGAGTGAAGCACGTCTTCTCCGTCGTCTTCCACGGGTTCAACCTGCGAAAAATCAACGTTTTCGTCTGAAATTTCTTCTGTAATTATACCTAATTTTTCAATTTCTTTTCTCATAGACTATAAAACTCTCCATTTTCAATTTTATTATAATACGTTTTTGAAATAAAACCAGTTATTTACTTTGCTTAACTTTTGCGAGTGTTTTTTGTCGAAGCGCTTCGAAAATAATAACGCACGCCGCGTTTGAAACGTTAAGCGAGTTGAAGTCGTTTTCCATGGGGATTTTCACTGTGAAATCGGACAACTTTAACAATGATTTTGAAACTCCTGCGTGTTCTGCTCCCATGATTAGCGCGAAGTTCATATCAGTGTAACTTATATTATAATAATTATCTTTTGCAGAAGCGTCGGTGGCAATTATCCACCAGTCTGATGTTTTTAATTTTTGTACTGCGTTAGCCAGGCTGTTTACTTTTATAATAGGAATGTGATTAACCGCACCGGCGCTTGTTTTTTCGACAACTGAATTTACCTGAGCGTTCCGTCTTGAAGGTATAATAATAGCATCGACTCCGGCGCAGACACATGAACGTATGATTGCTCCAAAGTTGTGCGGATCTTCAATTCCGTCTAAAATTACCAGCGATGAGTTTGTGTGCGGTTTGTCTAAAAATTCGTCCAAATCAGCATACTTTATTGGCGACACAAAAGCTATTACGCCTTGATGGTTAAATTCAGCGTACTGAGAAAATTTTTCTTTTGTACAAAATTGGAAAACAATTCCTTTTTCAACCGCCAATTCTTTAATTCTGTCGATTTTAGAATCATTGTGAATGTTTTTAGAAATTAAAATTTTGTTAATTTCGCGTTTTCCGCTTAAAAGTGCTTCTGTTACGGAATTTTTGCCGAAAATTATATCATCCATCTATTTTGCTCCGTTTTTAGAAACTTCAAGCATTCTGTCAATACATCTGAGAGCTTTTTGAGCAATTTCTTTATCGACATCAATTTCGTGCTGTTCGTTTTCCAGTGCATTGTAAATATCTTCTAAAGTGTGCCATTTCATATTTGGACAAATTATGTTGTCTTTTATTAAAATGAATTCTTTTTCTGGATAATCCCGTTTAAGCCTGTCAACAACGCCTTTTTCGGTTGCGATAATGAAAGTTTTTGCATCACTTTTCATTGCAAAATTTATGATACCGGTAGTTGAGCCGACAAAATCAGCAAGTTTTGTTACTTCTTTGTGGCATTCGGGGTGCGCGAGAACTTTTGCTGAAGGGTATTTTTTTCTGGCTTCAATAATGTCTTCGGGTCTTATTCTCAAATGAGTAGGGCAATATCCCGGATAAGTTATAACTTCTGTATTTTCGAGATTTTGCTCAACCCACTTGCCAAGGTAGGTGTCTGGAAGAAAAAGAACTTTTTCTGCTTTCAAGCTGTCGACAATTTTGATTGCATTTGAACTTGTACAACAAATATCGCACTCGGATTTGACCTCTGCTGTTGAATTAATGTAACAAACCGTCGCAATGTCTGGATTTTTATTTTTAAACTCTCTAAGCTGTTGCAAATTAACCATATCAGCCATAAGGCATCCGGATTCCAGGCGAGGCAGAAGGACTTTTTTATCAGGACAAAGAATTTTGGCCGTCTGCGCCATAAAATATACACCGGCAAAAACAATTATATCAGCATCTGTTTTTGCCGCCATCTGGCTCAAGTAAAGCGAGTCTCCAACAAAATCTGCAACTTCATCAATTTCTATATTTTGATAGCAGTGCGCCAAAATAACTGCATTCTTTTTCTCTTTCAGCTCTTTAATCCTGCTTATAAGCTCATTTTTCAAAGGGTTATCCTCCATTTAGTGTAAATTTATGTTAAATTTGCAATGTTTATAAAATATATTGTATAATAAAAATAAGAATTGAGTACGTAGAAAAAAGAAATTTAAATTAATTATTATGAGCGAAAACATTATTAGTGAATTACTTTCAAAGTTAAACCTTGGCAGCCGTCCGAGTGTTTGTATTTCAGTAACACCCGGGCTGGGTGTTGAAATGATACAAATTGATCCTAACAATCATATGGTCAAAAGCTATGCTGTTAAACCCTTGACATACAATGATTCTTTGAGAGAAATTTCTAACATAGAAGAATTCAAAACGGCTGTTGCCGGATTGTTTGAGGAGCTTAACATAAGTCCTAAAGCAAATGTCATACTTAACTTGCCAATGGTATTGTTTGGTACAATTGAATTACCATTGTTTATTGGTGATGAAGCTATAACAGGCGGCATATCAAACGAAGTTGAACAATCTTATATTTTTAAACGCCATGACCCTGTTGTAAGCTGGATGGATGCGTCAGGAAATTCTTCTGGTGAGATGCGTAAGCTTATATATTCAGCAATGCAGCAGCTTGTAATTGATAATGTAAAAATGGCTCTTGCGGAATTGGGCGCAAACCTTGTAAGCGTTCAAATGTCGCTGGCTTCAACACTTAGAGCTTTGGATTATACAGGGCTTGCGTCTGAACAGATGAAAGATGGCATTACTTGGAACCTTTTGACCGTAAATTCAAGCGGTTATACATTGGTTTCAATGGTTGGCAAAAATATTGTCGATTATTACGAAGAACCTATTCCTATCAAGTCTTATGAAGGTGATGAAATTTATAACGCCATTAACTCATCAGCGCAAATTACTCTAATGAGCTATCCGGCGAATTATCTTATGGTAATATCTGATACTGACGCAGTTAGTGCAGAAATTTTAGCTAAACAGCTCAAGGTTGAATGTACTGTTTCTTATCTTGAAAATAACCACTTCAAAAAACAAGAATTTTTACCGGCAAGCCTGGATGTACTGCCGGATAACGTTATAAAAGTATCTTTGCAGGCTATAGGTGCCGGTGTTTCTAAAATATCTGACTATCCTATAACCTTTGATTTTATGTCCGCATCTGCGGGGGAAACTATTTCTACTGAAGAAACCGTAAGATTTAGAGTTGGAGATAAAGACTTTGAATTAACACCGACTGCGGGTAGAAATATCGCAATAGCCGGGGCTGCTGCAATTGCGGCAATTCCTTTGGCTTTATACCTGCTTATGCCGATGACACAGACTAAGCAGCAGGCGCAGTTGGATGAATTAAATGCAAGTATCCAACAGGTAGACAAGCAGATTAAAGACCTTGAAACTGCTCAGGCAAAATCAGGCAGTTTTGATATTAAAAATGAAATTAATACTGTTATGAAAAATAACAGAAGCAAATTAATGACATATAGTGCAATAGGAGAAGCTGTACCTTCTAAGCTATGGCTTACATATTTTATGACTCAAGCCGACGGCCAGGTGAATATTAAAGGCGTATCAACTACGGTAGAAGATGTTTATCTGTTTTTCCGCAACTTAAAGGAATCATTGGCCGGAAACCAGCTTAAGCTTCATAAACTAGAAATGCAGTCAGGTTCTATAGATGATGTAGTTTCTTCAGGTTCGTCTGCAAGATATGAGTTTGAAATAACAAATATGGCTGCGGCTCAGGCAAATCCGGCGCCTGCTGATCCGAATAACCCTGATGCTAATGCGGCACAAGGCGCAGCTCCAGCGTCGGCGGCAGAAGCCCAGCCGGCTCAGGCTGATGGCAGCGGAGCGGGGCTTTTAGGCGACCAGCCGGTTCCTGATATTGGAAGTTAGAATACGGAGAGTTAAATTAAATTATGCCAGAAGATATAAAAGAATTATTAATTAAATTTAAAATAGCTGTACTTATTTTGGTTTTAGGTGCAATTGTCGCTATTTACTTACTTATGCAGACTATTCCCGTAATCCAGAACATTATTTCGCTCAACAAGGAATATAAAACTCAAATTACAGTTTTAGCAGACAAACAGCGTACATTGGCTGATTTAGAAGAGGCAGCTAAGAGAAAAAATGATATCTCAGGCGTTGCAAAAGAAATGTTTTCTTCTTCTGAAGGAGGCTTAGATACAGAAACTCTTATTGCCCAAGAGTTTACAGAGGTTTTGCAACTTGTAAGAGCAAATTCTATTAAGACCCGCTCTGTAAAATACGACTATGACCCAGCGGATGACAACTTTATTAAAGGTGCGCCTGGTCAATTCAGTGCTTGCCTTTTGTCTTTAGAAATGGTCGCAACTTATAAAGATTTTGAAAATTTCTTGCGCGAACTTTATAAGCACGAACATTTCCTTGACATTTCAAAAGTTGAAATGGTTCCATATCAAAAGAATAAATCAATTCTCTTGATCAGTTTCCAAATGAAACTTTACGCTAAGAAGTAAAATCTTTTAAATTTATTGCAAAGAAGCTGTCACGGTTTTTGATGCATGTTGCGCAAAAGCTTGTCTCAAGAAGATTCTTGTGAGAATAATCCTTGAAATCAGCCCCTGAGCGGCCTCTGTGGTCGTTTGCCAAGAATGGACAAGTGTAAACGCCTTTTGCTGTTAAAATTCTGCTGGTTTCGCAGTCTAGTGAATTCCAATCATCTCCAAACGTTTCGACAGGCTGGTGTTTGTCATGATAAAGATTAATTTTCAAATTTTTTTCTGTCGCGTCAAATCCAATTTTTTGGCAGATTGCGCTGAATTCTCTTAAAAGGGTTTCGCGGCCTTCGTTGTAATAATCGGTGATACAAAGTATCGGATTAAAGCCGTATTTTACAAGACTTTTGACAGCGTGCAAGACTTGTCTGTATGTGCCGCGGCCTCTTATGTCATCAGATTTAACCTCGTTATAGTGATCAATGCTTAATTTAAATATGATTTCGAAATTGCTTTCATCTTCGACGCGTTTCAAAAACCTTGCTTTTTTTTCATTGATAAAACTTCCGTTTGTAAAAATGCAAACATTGCAGCGTTTGAGGCATAGGCGTAATATCGTGTTGAAGTCCGGATGTGTCATGGGTTCTGCCCCTGTTAAGTAAATACATTCAAGGTTTTCGCTTTTTGTATCGTTAAGTGCTTCTTTGATAACATCAACCGATATAAAATCTTTTACATTTTTAGATAAAGGAAAATCTATGTAACAGTGTTTGCAGCGTTGGTTGCAGTTTTTCTCGGTAAGTTCAATAAAAAGATTGTTCAACTCTTTAAGCGTGCAAACCGGTGCGGTGTATAAACTCTTCATTGTGAATGCTCCATTTCTTATTTACATGATTATTTTAGATTGTAAAAATAAAATAAAATCCGCTGACTGGATATAGGATTTGCTAAATTTTAAAATCATTCGGGTTTTTGTCATCGAGCCATTTTTGCATAATGTAATGCTCGTAACTCATAGCGTAATTGTAGAGCGCATTCACTAAAATCCTTCCGCTTTCAGATTTTCCGACAATCAAAAAATCGCCGTACTCGTTTTCAGCGAGGGTAATTTCAGTTTGTACAATTTTGTCGACGTTGTTTTTGGGATTTTGGGCAATAACCATGCGTATCCATTTGCATAAAAGCTTTATGGCAGTGGTGTTTCCGTTAATTATTTCATGATTGTTGTCTTTAAGAAAGGTAGAAAAAGCGTTTAAAATCATTTTAGTCCTCAAACGGGGTAGTGGCGGCAAGACAGGTAATGTCTTCAATTCCATGTTTTTTGAATTCTTTAATCATTTCTTCAAACGTGGAGCCGGTGGTGCAAATGTCGTCAACTATCAAAACTTTCATAGGCAGAAGATTTTCTTTTTTTACTTCAAACGCGCCTTTCAGATTAACTTCGCGTTCGGATTTTTTAAGCTTATACTGAGGCTTTGTGTCCTTAACCCGCTTAATTAAATCAGTGTTTAAAGTACAGCCTGAAAGTGTGCAGAACTCTTCAGCGGTCAAATTCATGTGATTGTATTTGCGTTTCTTTTCGCGCTTGGGGAAAATCGGCACGGGCACGACTTGAAAATTATTCTTGTCCGTAATTTGTGCAAAATATTCCCACATGAACTTAGCCAGCGGCAAAGCCAACTCGCGTTGATTGTGATACTTGAGGCCTCTTATAAGCTTTTGAAGATTTTTGGAATAAACGCCTGCGGTGTAGACGGGCTTTCTTTCTATAACGCGGTTAACGCGAACAGGCAGATGCTCCAATTCGTCGTAACACTTAGAACACATTCTGACACATTCATCAGAGCGCCCGCAAAAGTAGCATTTTTTCTTGTAAATCCAGTCCAAAAGGCTGATAAAAAAGTCTCTCATAACAAAATTTTAGCATGAAAAAACAAATTGATTAATCTTCATCCGGAACTTCAACTAATAAGTCCAACGCATTACAGCCAAAATATTTTGCAAGTGTTTCGATAGTCTCCAAAGTGAAGTTATAATGTTCACCTTTCCATAGACGGCTCACTGTATCAGACCCCATACCAGTCTTTTCAATTACATCTTTTTGCGTGTGATGCTTCTTCCAAGCAATATTGTGTACATTAACTATTATCATAAAAATATTATATGCATATTTGATACAATTGACATTCAATTGGGTATGTGTTATTATAAATTCTATATATCCAATAATTATGTTACATAACTTAAAACAAAGAAAGGCATACCATGTATATAAATAACCCTCAATACCTGCCTTGCACAATTCAAGAAGTTCAAACGCGTGTTGATGATTTACTCAAAACTTTTCATCAGTCAGATGCGTTTGTTAAAGTTATTATCGAAGCCTTGAAGTCTGATAATTTCGCGGAAATTATTACGCTGGAAGAGATGACGTCGCTGGTTTATTTGTTTCAAACCTCTCGCTTACAATGGGCTTCGACTTGCATAGTTTGAGGGCAAACGTTGACTTTCTCTGCCTGCCTGAACATGAAAAGCAAAAAGAAGAGGCAAAAGTTGCCAGAAAAAGAGCCTGACGCTATATTGGGATTTTTATACAAAATTCTGTTTTGACGTTTTCTTCGCTTTCTACTGTTATTTCGCCGCCGTGAGACTGCATTATCTGCTGAGAAAGGTATAGCCCCAAGCCTGTTCCGATTTTTCGGAATTTCTTGGCCGCTGAGTAATATTTGTTAAATATCATTTTTATTTCGTCCTGCGAAATTCCTTGGCCGTAATCAATTACGGATATCGTTGCAAATCCCGGGATTTCGCCTGTAATTATGTCAATTCCTGCCTTTGTGTTGCTGTGTGAAATCGCGTTTGAAATAAGATTTTTTACGACACGCTGCAACTGTAGAGGGTCTGCAAATACCGTAAGATTCTTTTGAGGAGTAAAAGTTATTTCAATGCCTGAATTTGCACCAATTGGCTGGGTTTCAGCGACGATGTTTTCCAAAAACTCGTTAAGCTTTATGTTTTCTTTCAAAAGCTTAATTCCTGTTTCTTTGATTTTGTATGTCTCAAGAACGATTTGAACAAGGTCAATTAATTCTTTGTTTGAAGCCTTCATATTTAAAAGCGCAACTTTTTGCTTTTCATTAATTTCGCCGAACTTGCCGTCGATTAGAAAGTTCAAAATGTTAGCCTCTGCAACAATCGGAACTTTCAGGTCGTGTGTAAGCGTTGCAACAAAGTCTTCTTTAAGAGTTTCGACCTCGCGCTGGGTCGTAACGTCTTTTATCAAAAGCACATACCGCTTTTTGTCGTCAATCGAAAGCTTTATAGAATTGATTGTAAAGTTGTTTGTCGGGGTGTGCTTAATAAAAACGTCCGTATAATGAAACTTATCTATCGTCAAATCTTCAGCCGGCTGAATGAAATCAAAAACATTTTTGCCTAAAATATCGTTGCCTTTAACGCCAAACCAGTGAATGATTTTGGGTGTTGCGCGAAGAATGCTTCCGTGTTCATTAACAATTAAAATCCCATCAGAGAGAGAGTTTATAACACTTTCGAGAAGCTTGTTTTGTCTAATAAGTTCTGCCTGATATTCGACAATCATTTTTTCGCGGTCGTTAAGCGTTTCGACCATCCGGTTAATACTGTCTGTAACGTTTTGGTAAGTAGGGTGTTCAATTTTTTCGATTTTAGTTGATAAATTCCCGTAACGTACTGAGTTGACAGTGTTTGTAACCATTCCTAAATAGTCGTTAATCTTAGACCAGCGTTTGTTCATTTGCTTTGTAATCAAAAACAGTGCCACGAAAACGGCAATTATACATATATTAATAAAATACCAGAGCATTAATCTTTTTTAACCTATTTTTATTCTACACAATTTATGGTATAATTATATCAAAGCCTGAAACAATTGTTAATACAGCAAATTGAGGAACTATGGGAAATTTATCGCTTCCTAAAAGCATAAAAATGGTGATTACAGACTTCGACGGCGTTGTAACAGATAACTGCGTCTACATCAGCGATGACGGAAAAATGTCGCGAAAACTAAATTTTGCCGATGTAATGGGGTTTTCTATCCTTAGCAAGGCCGGTTTTGATATCGCGATAATTTCCGGCGAGACAAACCATGCAATCGAAATTCTTGTAAAGAAATTTAATATAAAAGAAGTGCACACATCTATCCGCAAAAAAATCGATGTATTGCGATTGATTGTAGAGAAATATTCACTTACTCAAGACGAGTACCTGTACATAGGCGACGATATTAACGATCTTGAATGTCTGGAGTTTTCAAAGTACAAAATCACAGTACCGCATGCCCCTGAGGTTTTGAAGAATTTGAAAGATATACAAATTACAGAAAAAGACGGCGGTTTAGGCGCATTCAGAGAGGTAGCAGATTGTTTGAGCATTTTAAGGAAATAAAAGACAAAATAAAAAATCTTAATTTGAAAATTGAAGGCTACAGAAAGGATTCTGTAATTCAATCTTTGCCGTCTGTTGCGTACGTGAACCGCGCAAAAAAATTAATAGAACAAAATAAACTTACTGAAGCACTGGAGATTTTAGCTGAGGCTGAGGCGCTTCCGCAAGACGACGCGTTGGTTTTTAAATATAAAGGTATTGTTTATGACAAGCTTTCAAGGTTTGAGGAGGCGGTTGCTGCATACAAAAAATCAGCAAATTTAAACTGCCATGACAAAATTATCTGGCAGAAACTGGGGTTTGCGCTTGTAAACAGCGGAAAGTACGACGAAGCCGCCGAGATTTTTGAAAACGCTGACAAAATTACACCTTCAAATGCCGATGTAAATGTCGGCTGGGGCATGGCTTTTATGAAGCAGGGTAATTACAAGGAAGCTCATGAAAAATTTGTCAATGCCTCTAAAATTAACCGTTATAACTTCACGGCAATATTTCTTGCAGCAGTAATGGAAATCAGATTGAACCTTTTGGATGAAGCGGAATTGAAGCTGAATTTTCTTGCAAATGTGTGCCCGAATGAAACTAATACTTACGAATATGCAAACTTAAAGTTTATAAAAAAAGATTATGATAACGCGCTTTTCTATGCGCAAAAAGCCCTCAGTTTTAACCCGCACATGCTTCCGGTATATCTTTTACTGGGTAAGATTTTCCGAGTAAAACTTGAAAAAGAAAAGTCCATCGATTGCTACAAAAACGCCGAAGAACTTTCACTTGTAAACAGCAACTTGTATTTGGAATGGGCACTGACGCTTTTGAAATTTGAAGACTACACCGAGGCAAAAGAGAAGCTCAGCACAGCCGCAGGTTTTGGCTGTAATACAAGTGAGTTAAGCGCGGCTTTGGCATTGTGTAATATACACCTTGGAGACGCTGTCAGCACTAAAAAAGTTTTGGAAGATATCTTGAAAGAAGAGCCGCAAAATTCTCTTGCACTTACAGGCTTGGGTTTGATAGCATGTGTTAATGAAAATTATAAAGAAGGCATAAGATACTTTAAGGACTCTTTGGACGCCGACGAGACAGGTGATTTAAACTACTATTATATCGCGGAAGGTTATCTAAGTCTTGATGACGATACGCACACAAAAGAATATTTTGAAAAATCAATCACTGCAAATCCCAAAAGACTTAAGACTTATATCGACTATGCGCGATACTTGGGTTCAAAAGGCTTGTACGCAGATGCAGGCAGAAAGCTTCGCAAAGCATTCAAGCTTGATGAAAATAATTTAGAAATATTAAATTTAATGTTTTTTATAAATTATATACTTGTCAAAGAGCAGGTTTGTGAATATAATATAAAAGAAACGCTCAGATTGGCGGAGAAAATTGAGAAACTTGATAATAATGCATTTAAATACCCTGACGAAAGAGCGGAATTAACCCAAATGTTAAAAAACTTGCAAGAAAAGGAAAAAAATTGAGAAAGGTTATTGTACAAAAGTTTGGCGGGACATCAGTTGCAGACACCGAAAAAATTAAAAATGTTGCCAAAACAGTTATAAGAGAAAAAAATAACGGAAATGATGTAGTGGTAGTAGTTTCAGCAATGGGACATACGACCGATTACCTTGTTAAAATGGCAAAGGATTTGAACAAAACTCCATCAGGACGGGAGATGGACATGCTTCTTTCTACAGGCGAGGGTGTTTCAATAGCACTTCTTGCAATGGCAATTCAGGCTCAAGGCTATGACGCAATAAGTTTTAATGCAATGCAGATAGGCATAATTACCGAAAACGTTCACTCAAAAGCCAGAATTGTAGATATCAAAACCGAAAAATTAAGAGAGAACTTAAAAGAAGGAAAAATTATAGTAGTAGCAGGTTTTCAGGGCGTAACCGAGGATGGTGAAATTACAACTCTCGGACGAGGAGGTTCTGATACTTCAGCAGTTGCGATTGCCGCAGCCTTAAATGCTGAGCGCTGTGATATTTATACAGATGTAGAAGGCGTTTATACAACGGATCCGCGCGTTGTGCCAAAAGCTACAAGGCTTGATGAGATCTCTTACGAAGAAATGCTTGAATTGGCACATGCTGGGGCAAATGTTTTGCATCCGCGAAGCGTTGAGACTGCAAAACAATTTAACGTTCCAATGCGCGTAAGAAGCAGTTTTAAATTAGATAATTTAGGTACTTTAATATTAGGAGTTGAAAAGATGGAAATTTATAAACCTGTAACCGGCGTAGCCGCAGATTTGTCGCAGTCAAGAATTGTAGTGTGCGATGTACCTGATGTACCCGGACAGGCTGCAAAATTGTTCGGAAAACTAGCCTCAGAGCATATTTCTGTAGACATGATTATTCAATCTTATGCGAGAAAGGCTTCTAATACAAACGATATTGCATTTACAATTGACAGCGCAGACTTAGACAAAACTATTGCAACGCTCAACACATTGAAAGAAACCCTTCATTGCGGCGATATTCAGGTTAATGACAATATTGCAAAGGTTTCAATTATCGGTGCCGGCATGATTGACAGGCCAGGTATAGCTTCAACAATGTTTGAAACTTTGGCGGAACTTGGCGTTAATATCAAAATGATTTCGACATCAGAAATTAAAATAAGCTGTCTTGTTGAAAAATCAGATGCACAACGCGCAGTAAAAGCGCTTCATGAAGTTTTCGGCCTTGGCTGCGACGAGGTTGCTGATGTAAAAGGCGATTTGCCTAATGTAT